>JANYIM010000202.1 GCA_025362055.1 Bacteroidota bacterium | reverse complement strand
GTCGAAGCACAAGGACAACTGGCTGCAGGTTATACCGACAGGGGAAAGATACCTGCTTAGTTATGCCGCCAACCATAACCGGGGCGCCCGTTTTGTAGATTTAAAGCATGAAATAGACGATCAGCTCACCACTCTTTTTGATGGAATCAGCAGCACCGGCAATGAGTTTTATTATGGCAGGTATGATATTATGTGCAGCAATGTAGCCGATTTAAAAGCAGGTAAGAATTTCACCATTCTGGAATACAATGGTTGTGGTGCAGAGCCCAACCACTTTTATGATACAGGCTATTCCTTAATGGGAGCGTACAGGGAAATCCTCATGCACTGGAAAGCATTGTACCGGATATGTAAATATAACCGGCAACAGGGGGTTAAGCCATGGCCTTTACAGAAAGGAAGGAAATTTTTGAGGGATACAAAAAAATTATATGCGGTGATGAAAGATGCAGATAAATTAATCGGTTAATCGGCAATAAGGCAGCTAATAAATTAAAACATAAAGCACCCTCTTCATCAAGGAGAGGGGTGAGGTAAGATGAATAAACTAATAAAAATATTCTTTTGGGGAATGATCATCAGTTTCCTTGGTTCACTACCATTGGGTACCCTGAATATTGCTGCCATGCAAATAGGCATACAGGAAAGTATTAAAGATGCGATGTATTTTTCTGTTGGTTCCTTACTGGTAGAAATGGTATACGTGCGACTTTCATTGGTAGGGATCGACTGGGTGCGTAAACAGGATAAGCTGATGAAGATAATGGAATGGGTTACACTTGTTATTATTATAGCATTGGCTGTTGGTAGTTTTATTGCCGCCTCTAAGAGTGGTGGGGGCACAAAGAATGTATTACTTCAAAATAACATGCACCGTTTTTTACTGGGGATGTTCATGTGTGCCATCAACCCGGTGCAAATACCTTTCTGGTTCGGGTGGAGTACCATTCTGTTCACTAAAAAAATACTGGAACCAAAGCATGACCAGTATAACAGTTATATCGTTGGTATTGGGCTGGGCACTTTAGCAGGGAACTGCGTTTTTATTTTCGGGGGCAAGTGGATGGTACAAAAAATAGCCAATAGCCAGCAATACCTTAACTGGGTCATCGGAGGAATATTTGCCCTCACCGCTTTGATCCAATTCATTAAAATGATGCGGCACAAAGATGCCGTACATAAGTTCACCCATCCTGCTACGGAAGAAAAAAAATAATGAACCCGTAACCTTAAATTCAATAATTTCATTTCTCTAAATTTATTAACCATGTCACTTAAAGATGCATTCATCGCAGAACTGAAACACGAATCTGCTTTAACAAAAAAGATGATCGAAAGGGTTCCTTTTGATAAGCAGGACTGGAAACCACATGAAAAATCAATGACATTAGGAAGGCTGGCAACCCATGTTGCTGAGATACCGCATTGGATATCCGATATCATCAATATTGATGAATTTGATTTCCAGCAACATTATAAACCCAATCATGCTGCCTCGCAGGAAGAGTTGATAAAAATTTTCCAGGAAAAACTGGATACCGCGATAGTGGATCTTGAAAAAATACCTGACGAAGACTTTAAGAAAATATGGGTGGTAAAACAAGGCGACCAGGTATATTTTAATCTGCCAAAAGCGATTGCCATCAGGGGATGGGCATTCAGTCACCTGGTACATCACCGCGGACAATTATCTGTTTATTTGCGTTTATTGGATGTGCCGGTTCCGGGAATGTATGGGCCTACTGCAGATGAAGGGTTTATGTAACGGATCATGCACCACCGGCCAAAGACGATAGATCATTGCTAAAAGTTAGCAACAGGTAGCCCGTGTCTGTTGGCCTGCCTCCCTCCATTAATCCACTACAAATAAATTACATCCTTCCTTTGTTGAAGACCTGTGCGCTTCACAATCATCGCCTACATGATAGCTCATGCCTTTTGATAAAATGAATTTCCTGCCATCTTCGAGTTCCGTCTCCATTTCTCCTTCGGTGCAAAAAATGATATGGCCCTTCTTACACCAGTGATCTGCAAGGTAGCCTGCAGTATATTCTATGAGCCGTACTCTTATATCATTCATCATAAAAACCTGCCAGTAGGCAGTGCCTGAAATTCCTTTGTGTTCTTCTTTTGCAATGGTACACCAATCCAAAGTTTGAAAGGGGAAAGCGTGAAGTTTCATGTGATGTGTTTAAAAAAATAAATCCGGACAACTAAAAATATTAGTAAATTGCCTGGCTGAATTCTTCTGCAAATCTAAAAACTGTTAACCGAAAACTCAAAACCAATAACTTAAAAGTGTATGCGATCGTAGATATTGAAACAACCGGCGGCTATGCAGCAGCGCATGGTATTACGGAGATATCCGTATTTGTACATGATGGCGAAAAAGTGACCAGGCATTTTGAAACGCTGGTCAACCCCCGGCAATCCATTCCAAGATATATAACGGCATTAACGGGTATTGATGACCGTATGGTTAAAGATGCGCCTGTATTTGATGAGATCGCAGACGCGCTGCACGATATTTTGCAGGAGAATATATTTATTGCACACAATGTAAATTTTGATTACTCCTTTGTAAAGCATCAACTGAAAATGGCAGGGTATGAGCTGGCAACAAAAAAATTATGTACGGTGCGGTTAGGCCGAAAAGTTTTCCCGGGCCTTCCTTCTTACAGCCTGGGTAATCTTTGTCGTTCATTGGATATTGAGATCGAGAACCGGCACAGGGCAGGCGGCGATGCCAAAGCCACTGTAAAATTATTTGAACACATGCTGGCGAATGGAGGACAAGTGCATATTGACCAGATGCTTAAAAAAACATCCGGCGATCAATGGTTACCGTTACATCTTTCAAAAACAGATATCAGCAAACTGCCTTCCAAACCGGGTGTATATTATTTTCATGATGGCAAGGCAAAGGTCATTTATGTTGGCAAGGCCATTAATATCAAAAAAAGAGTATCCAGTCATTTTACACAAAATGATCCCGACCGGAAGCGACAGAATTTTTTACGCAATATCCATAAGATAACCTTTGTGCAATGCGCCACAGAACTGGAGGCCATTGTGCTGGAAAGTGCCGAGATAAAGCGGTTGTGGCCAAAATATAATTACAGCCAGAAACAACCTTTACAAAAATTCGGGCTATATATGTTTGAAGACAATCAGGGTTACCTGCGGATGGCAATAGATAAAAAGAAAAAGAATATCCCGGCCTTATACAGTTTTAATTTATTGGTTGAAGGACAGGCAATGCTGAAAAAAATTGTTGCAGCGTTTGAATTGAATGAGAAATTATGTTTTATTGATAAGACGCCTTTCACCGCAGTTGACAAGAAAATAATGGATCCGCCGGTGATCTACAATGCTAAGGTAAGGAGAGCGATGGAAGCATTGGACAAACAGTTACCCACTTTTGCCGTGATCGATACCGGAATAAAAGATAAGGAACGGTTATGCCTGCTGGTAGAGCGGGGAAGCTTTTGGGGTATGGGCTATTTGCCACCGGCTGTAAAAGTTACTTCTTCACTTGAATTGAAGAATCATTTAAATCCCTATGCAGATAATGATTATATCCGCAACAGCATTTATGCTTTTGCAGAAGCCAATCCGGGGAAAAGGGTCAGTTTGACAAAGTGACGATTGCTGAAAAACAGGCCAAGCGTAAAAGGGAGAGGCTCATCCCGCCTTGTCTTTTCCCTCTTTTGACGGCTTAGCTAAAAATAAACCTGGCAGTTTCTTGTAAAAAATTGTAGCAAATATATTTTAAGTCGCTTTAGTTTTGTCATTGATTTCATCGCTAAGTGTTTTGTATCTTTATCGGCCAATAATTTAACCATTGCAAACAGCACAATACAATCTTAAGGTACAAAAAGGTATTGCTGCCATCTCCATTGTATTATTTATCGTGAAGGTCATTGCCTGGTACCTTACCAATTCTGTTGCCATATTAACAGATGCGCTGGAAAGCATTGTAAATGTTGTGGCCGGGCTGATAGGAGTTTACAGCCTCTATGTTTCTGCCAAGCCCAAAGACTATGATCATCCTTACGGGCATGGGAAAGTGGAATTTATATCAGCCGCCATTGAAGGGACTTTGATCACAGTTGCCGGTTTTATCATCATTTATGAATCCATTAATAATCTTTTACACCCGCATACACTTCAAAAACTGGACTATGGGATCATTTTAGTTGCCATAACGGCCATTGTTAATTACATGGCCGGTACTTTGTGTGTGCGTACAGGGAAAAAAAATAATTCACTTGCACTGATCGCCAGTGGCAGGCATTTGCAATCCGATACCTGGTCAACCATTGGGATCATCATAGGACTGGCATTGATCTTATTCACTCATATCGCCTGGCTGGATAGTGCAGTGGCCATGCTTTTTGCGTTCATCATCATTTTTACCGGGTATAAGATAGTGCGTTCATCCGTTGCCGGTATCATGGATGAAGCAGACGCAGCCTTATTGAATAAAATGGTGGTAATGTTGAATGCTCATCGCCCCGAGAACTGGATCGACCTGCATAACCTCCGCATCATAAAATATGGCGGCACCATTCACCTGGATTGCCACCTCACCGTTCCCTGGTACCTGAATGTGCATGAGGCACACAGGGAGATCGATGCTTTATCCGGACTGGTAAAAAATGAATATGGGGAATCAGTGGAATTATTTGTTCATTCGGATGGTTGCCTGGATTTTTCCTGTGCTATCTGTATAAAAACGGATTGCACCGTGCGTAAACATGCATTTGAAAAAAAGATAGTGTGGACGATGGAGAATATTTCGAGCAACCAGAAGCACCATTTATAGATTTTTTTGGGCAAAGGGAATAAAGGAGAAATGGAGTAAAAAGAGATTGATGTAAATAATGTGATTTTCGTTAGCCTCTTTTTCTATTTTCTACCCTTGACTTAATGCTGAAACAACTTTGCCACTCCAAATGCCGCCGCCGCTGCAACAGCACCGATCAATGTAACTTTTATTGCTCCCCATAAAGGATGTACACCTGTTATCTTGCTTTTGAAATAGCCGAATACGAATAAACATACCAATGTAGCAACCACGGATATTTTTAATGCTTCTGTTGAATTGGAAATAAAGAAATAAGGACTTAACGGGATTATCCCGCCGGCAATATAAGAAAGACCGATATTCAGCGCACTCTTTGTAGCTCGTTTCGGATCTGGTTTTTCGAGGCCCAATTCATATTTCATCATAAAATCCACCCAGCGGTCCTTGTCCTGCGCAATTTCTTCCGTGGCCTGGTCCTGCAGGGCAGGACTTAAACCAATATTGGCAAAAAATTCTTTTGTCTCTTCAATTTCACGTGGACGTAAATTCTCCACTTCATCATATTCGCGTTTCACTTCACTATCATAATGATCCTGCTCGGTCTTTCCTGCAAGGTAACCGCCAAGGCCCATGGCAATACTTCCGGCTGCGATCTCGGCAATACCGGCAATGATAATGATACTGCTGTTACCAACAGCACCGCTTAAGCCTGCCGCCAATGCAAAAGGTACCGTTAGCCCATCACTCATGCCAATGACAACGTCCCTTAAAAGATCAGAACTCTTTAAATGTGATTCGGTGTGGTTATGATGCAGATGCGTATCCATATCTTTTATTTACCAGTGTAAGTTATACTAAAATAACTGCTACAAAAATACCTGCAGGCTTTTTCCAATGATGGCAACTGACGCCAGTACCTGTTCTTTTGTTATCACAAGTGGTGGTGCAAATCTTATTTTATCACCATGCGTAGGTTTTGCCAATAAACCATTTTCTTTTAATGCCAGGCAAAGGTCCCATGCAGCTTCGGGATCGGGGTGTTTGATAACGATCGCATTTAACAAGCCCTTACCCCTTGCCGTTACAATAAAGGGAGAATCCAGTTTTTGTATTTCCCTGCGCAATAATTCTCCCATCGCAGCTGCATTAGTTTCCATCTGCTCTTCCTTTAAAACCCGCAAAGCAGCCATGGCAACAGCACAGGCCAACGGGTTGCCGCCATAGGTACTGCCGTGTTCACCCGGTTTAATGGTCATCATGATCTCATCATCACATAGTACAGCGCTTACCGGTAGCATACCGCCACTTAAAGCCTTACCCAATAATAAAATATCGGGCCTTACATTTTCATGGTCACAAGCCAGCATTTTTCCGGTACGTGCCAGGCCGGTTTGTATCTCATCGGCTACCATCAACACATTGTATTCTGTACAAAGGCTCCTTATCCCTTTATAATAGCCATCATCGGGTACTACCACACCAGCCTCGCCCTGGATGGGTTCAAATAAAAATGCCGCAACGTTAGTATCCTGGAAAGCTTTTTCCAAAGTGGCAAGGTCATTGAAGGGGATGGCTTCATAACCCGGCATATAGGGGCCAAAATTTCTTTTTGCCAGCGGATCACTGCTGAACGAGATCACGGCGCTTGTTCTGCCATGAAAATTACCCTCACATACAATTACCTTTGCCTTGTCTTCCGGGATGCCCTTCACCTCATAACCCCACTTACGGGATAGCTTAAGCGCAGTTTCAACCGCCTCCACACCGGTATTCATGGGCAATACTTTGTCGTACCCGAAATAAGCAGTAATGTATTTTTCATACTCACCCAGCAGGTTGCTATGAAAAGCACGGGAGGTTAGTGTAAGTTTTTGTGCTTGTTCAGTCAAGGCAGCAACGATCTTGGGATGGCAATGCCCCTGGTTCACGGCCGAATAACCGCTGAGGAAATCATAATAGCGGTTCCCGTCCACGTCATATAGAAAAACACCCTCGCCTTTATTCAATACCACCGGTAGCGGATGATAATTATGTGCACCATATCTTTCTTCAAGATCAAGATAGTATTGGGTATCGGGGGATATGGTAATAGTTGAGGTCATTGTTGAAAAATTTAAAGCCAAAAGTTAAAAATCAAAACCAAAAATTGGAAAAGCTTAAAAATTGCAGGGATTTATTCCCCGTTTAGGGGGCAGGGATGCCTTATCCTCGATGATTGAGCAGGTCGAGATTATTGTAGAGGAACGATATGTTATTTAACCCTTTAATTGCTGTAAATTTAGTGCAAGATAAAACTATTTTATGAGTTATACAATTCCGGCACAAACACATATCGGCCACGTGCATTTAAAAGTGACTGATATTGACAGGTCACTCAGTTTTTATAAAGATCTCCTGGGTTTTGAGATAACACAATATTATGGCACCAGTGCTGTCTTTCTTTCTGCAGGTGGTTATCATCACCATATCGGTTTAAATACCTGGCATAGTAAGAATGGAGGGCCTGCTCCGGTCAATACTGCCGGCCTTTATCATGTTGCCATCCTGTATCCAACACGGAAGGATCTTGCAACAATTTTAAAAAGACTGACTGATGCAAAGTATCCTTTAACAGGCGCTTCCGATCACGGTGTATCCGAAGCGATCTATTTAAATGACCCCGACAGGAACGGTATTGAATTGTATTGGGACAAACCTAAAGACCAATGGCCAAAAGATGAGAAGGGGAATTTATTGATGGGAACGGAGGCGTTGGATATTGATTCGTTATTTAATGAATTAAATGTTTAACACTCATTATAATACTTTTACAAAATAATTTGTGTCCTGGAATAAAGGTGCCGGTGTTGTTTTTTCAAAGACCCCAAACACTGTACTCCCGCTTCCACTCATTGCTGCGTACAAAGCGCCATGGTTGTAAAGATCTTCTTTGATCTTTTTTATCTCAGGATATTTTTCAAAGACGGGCTCTTCAAAATCATTTTTCAATTCGTCTTTCCACTTTGTAATGGGTTGTGAAATGATGTCTTTGATCTGTTTGCCGGGGAGAGCGGGGTTGATCTGTGTAAAAGCCCAACGCGTAGGTATATGAATACCGGGATTCACTAATACAATGGTATAGCAGGAAAGGTCAATATTTATTTCTTCCAGGACTTCTCCGCGCCCTGTTGCAAAGCAGGGCTTATTGATAATGAAGAATGGCCCGTCACTTCCCAGGGCTGCAGCATGGTCGAGTAATTGAGCGGTTGAAAGCCCCAGTTCGAATTTATCATTCAATAATGTTAATGTAAAGGATCCATCGCTGGAACCGCCGCCCAGTCCGGCCCCCATCGGAATCGTTTTATGCAGCTGTATTTGAACGGCTGGTAGTTGGGGCAATGCTGTCTTTAATAACTGGTAAGCTTTTAAACAAAGATTATCTTCTTCATTTCCTTCAACGGTTAAACCGGTGCCCGTGAATTTTATGGAAGTGTTGCTATCATTGCTCTCCACTACTTCCAATACATCTAATAGTTTTATGGGATAAAAAACTGTTTCAATATCATGGTAACCGTCTTCTCTTTTACGAATAACGTTTAAGCCGAGGTTGATTTTACAATTGGGGAAAACGACCACAGATTACGCAGATTAAGTGATTAATATGAAGTTTAGTATCTTGAAAATGATGAGCGAAATAAAAATGATCAGCGATCCTTTCTACTTTTTATCTCATCCCTTATCGCTATCGCCTTTATATAATCTTCCTGGTCCAATACTTCGGTCAGTAAAGCGTCCAGGTCTTCTACAGAAAGGGCTTTCAGGTCATCACTGCCACCCGTTTCTGTAGTAACAGCGGTAGCCGTTTTTTTCTTTTTACCATCATCTTCCATTAATATGCCCGCCTGGTCTAAAATAGTATCATAGGTATAGATGGAACAACCAAATCTTACTGCCAGCGCAAGTGCATCCGATGTTCTTGAATCAATTTCAACCGTATCATTGGCAGAGCTACAAACTAATTTACTGTAAAAGATACCTTCCTGCAGGTCGTTGATCACCACTTCATGTAACTCAACGTTAAATGCCATCATAAAATTCTTCATCAGGTCGTGCGTAAGCGGGCGGCTGGGGCTCATGCGTTCCAGCGCCACGGCAATGGCCTGTGCCTCAAAACCACCGATCACGATCGGCAGCCTGCGCAAACCATTTACTTCACCCAATACTACGGCATAGGAGTGTGTTTGCGTAATGCTGTGTGATAAAGCCACTATTTCCAATTCAATTTTTTTCATATCCTGTCGGTCTGTTGAAGATCTGAATTCCGGAGTAAAAGCAAATATAAAAACAAATAAACGAAGTCCCCTGTCGACGGTTGAAAACCCCGACAGCGGTCTGTTGCAAACCTCAACAGCGGTCTGTTGAAGATCTGAATTCCGGAGTAAAAACAAATAAACGAAGCCCCTGTCGGCGGTTGCAAACCCCAACAGCGGGTGGTTGCAAACCCCAACACCGGTAAGTTTAAAACGAATATTTTGTTAATTACTCCCAACAGGCCTGCAACAGCTATCGGGGTATGCTAGCCCTGCTTTAATTTCTTCACCGCTTCAATGATCTTTGGCATTACTTCAAAGGCATCACCTACAATGCCATAATCAGCGGCTTTAAAGAAAGGGGCTTCAGGGTCTTTATTAATTACAACGATCACTTTACTCCTGTTTACTCCTGCAAGGTGTTGTATGGCACCGGAGATACCGATCGCAAAATAAAGGTTGGGGGCAATGGCAAGTCCCGTTTGTCCTACGTGCTCGTGATGCGGCCTCCAGCCAATATCTGCAACCGGGCGACTACAAGCCGTAGCAGCGCCTAAGAGTTTTGCAAGATCAGTTACCAGGGCCCAGTTCTCCGGCCCTTTTAATCCGCGGCCACCACTCACTACAATTTCTGCTTCACTCAATGGCACTTCACCAACGATTTTATTGGTTGCCGTTACCTGCACTTTTGAAGTACCGGGTGTAACTGCTAATTCCACAACTTCAGCAACAGCATCCGTTGTTACAATGGAATAGGAGTTAGGATTGAGGGAGATGATCTTTACAGCCGTAGTGATCGACACATTGGCAAAGGCTTTTCCACTGAATACATTTTTCCTGACCACAAATCCATTGCTAAGGTCTGGCAGGGCAACTGCGCCTGATACCAATCCTGCTTTTAACCGAACACTTAAGCGCGGGGCAATGGCTTTGCCATTAAAGTTATTGGAGAAGATGACCACATTGGCATTGATGGCTGTGGCTGCGTCTGCAATGATCTTTGCAAAGACCTGTGCGTCTAAGCTGTTCAGTGAGTCGTTCTTTATTGTGTGTACTTTTTTGATGCCATATTTTCCCAATGCAGTAAGATCATCATTTACAGTCCCTAAAATGATCGCATCTGCAGAAGTGCCCATTAGTTCAGCAACTTTGGCACCGTAAGAGGCTGCTTCCAGTGAAGATTTTTTGATCTGCCCTTCTGATTGATCCAGGAATATTAAAACGCTCATAATATATAATTTAGCTTTTTCGCTTCACCCCATCCCTCTCTTCGAAGAGCGTGGGGTATGAATTCAGTTATTAAAGATCTGCAATTTTTAAACTTTATTCTCCGCTTCTGTCTCCCGGATTTTCCCCTCGGGCAGGATAGGAAGGGCCTTTAAAACGCCTTCGCTTCTTCGTGTAAAAGGCGAACCAGTTCTTCGGGGTTTTCCGGTGAAACCAGCTTCACTCCGGCCTTTGCGGGGGGAAGATCAAATGATACAACGGTTGTGAGTATGGCTGCGGCAACAGGCTCAATCACTTTTAATGGTTTGCTCCTTGCACCCATGATGCCTTTCATGTTGGGGATGCGCTGTTCGGCCATTCCTTTCTGGCAACTAACTACAAGGGGTAACTGCACTTTATCCGTTTCTTCGCCGCCTTCGATCTCGCGTACAATGATGGCGCTGTCTCCTTCCAGATCTAGTTTTGTTGCAAGGGAAACATAGGGCATATCCAGTAACTCAGCTACCATGCCACCAATGGAAGAACCGTTATAATCAATGGTTTCTTTACCGGTGAAAACAAGCCCGTAATTCCCTTCCTTAGCTACTGCAGCAATTTGTGAAGCGATGTAAAAAGGGTCATGGTTGTCTGAATTAACACGAATGGCCTCTTCGCCTCCCAATGCAAGTGCTTTGCGGATGATGGGCTCACTGTCTGCAGCACCTACCGTAACCAGATGAATGGCTTCGGCCAGGCCTGCTTCCTTTAGCTCAAGGGCCCGCACCAATGCATACCATTCGTCGTAAGGATTGATGATCCACTGCACGCCATCAGCAACGAATTTCGTATTGTTATCCGTGAAGGCTATTTTTGCCGTGGTATCCGGCGTTTTACTGATACAAACTAAGATTTTCATAAAAAGTTGTTTATGCAACTAATGCAAAGATAATGGATGCAAAGATAGGGTGCAAAAAAAACGGAAAAAATTATTGTTGAATGAGCAGGATAGATAAGCTGTTGGAATTTATGAAGACGGCCGATAAGGATAGTTTTCTTCAGCATGCGCTGGCATTGGAGTATATAAAGACAGGTGACGATGAAGCAGCCCGGAAACTATTTAATGAGATACTGCTTCGGGAGCCAACCTATATCGGTTCTTATTATCATTTGGGCAAGTTGTTGGAGCGGGTGGCAGACTTTGACCGTGCGATAAAAGTATATAAAAGAGGGATGGAAGAAGCAAAGAAGGCAGGCGATACGCATTCGTATAATGAGTTGATGGGAGCTTTGGAAGATGTGGAGGAGTGATATTGGAGTAAGCCCAGGTTTCAATGTGAAAGTTGCAGGTTCAGATAGATTTTATTTTTCAAAATACGCTTCCCATTCGTGGCTTCTCCCTTGCAGCTTGAAAGGCGAATGACCAAAAAGTAAATGGATCTCTTAGAAAAATATAAAGCATTCATCAAAAAAGAAAAGCTCTTTCATCAGAAAGATAAACTCCTGCTTGCCGTAAGCGGGGGCCTCGATTCTGTTGTATTGTGTGAACTATGCAAACAGGCAGGCTATGATTTTGTGATCGCTCACTGTAATTTTCAACTAAGGGATACCGATAGCGATCGTGATGAAGCATTTGTAAAAGCATTGGGTAAAAAATATGGGGTAGAGGTCTTTGTGAAAAAGTTTGACACCAATACAATTGCAAAGTTTGAGAAAAAATCGGTTGAAGAAACCGCCAGGGATCTTAGGTATGAATGGTTTTACGAAGTACTTGAAGTGTTCATTGCCCGTAACGCTGAACGCATGACTCATACCTGGCTTTTAACAGCCCATCACGCAGACGATAATATTGAAACCTTATTGATGAACTTCTTCCGGGGCACCGGCATTAAAGGGTTGCACGGGATCTTACCTAAACAGGGCAGGCTTATCCGTCCTTTATTATTTGCAAGAAGAGGGGAGCTGGAAGACTTTGCTAAAAAAAATGAACTGGATTTCGTGACCGATCATACCAATGCAGAAAATGAATACACCCGCAATTATTTCCGCAATACCATCATTCCCCTGGTAAGCGAACGTTACCCCGAAGTGAAAGAAAACCTGCTGAAGAATATTCAAAGATTCGGTGAGGCTGAGGTACTGTACCTGCAGGCCATTGAATGGCATAAGAAAAAACTGGCACTGCAAAGGGGTAATGAAATTCATATTCCTGTGCTGAAATTAATGAAACTGGATGCTATGGGGAGCATCGTTTATGAGATCATTAAACCCTTTGGGTTCACAGCGCATCAAACAAATGAAGTGATCGCACTGCTGCAAAGCGAAAGCGGTAAATACATCCGTTCGGCTTCACACCGGATCATTAAAAACCGCAACTGGCTTATCGTTTCGCCCAATCAGTCAACTGAAGCAGCGCATATTTTAATTGAGGCACCGGTAGCAAATTTGCAATTTGCCATAGGGGATTTGCAGATCAAAGCAATTCACATTGCGGATTGCCCCTTGCCGGCCACCGGCTCCATTGCAATGTTAGACGCTTCTAAGATCAGTTTTCCTTTGCTGCTTAGGCGCTGGAAGGCCGGCGATTACTTCTACCCGTTAGGCATGAATAAAAAGAAGAAACTCAGCCGTTTTCTTATCGACCAGAAATTATCACTCACGCAAAAAGAAAAAGTATGGGTGATCGAATCAGGTAAAAAGATCATCTGGGTTGTGGGTATGCGAATTGATGACCGCTATAAACTGGCTGCCAATACTAAAGAAATACTGCAATTCGATTTTAAAAATGCGGATGTGTGATCTGCTCCATGAAGATCTTCAGGGAATCGGGGTAGGCAATGATCATAAATACCAATCCATATAATGATCCCCATAAATGTGCAGAATGCCCGATATTATCTTTCCCTTTTCGGTCCATATAAGCAGAGTAGGCGAGGTAACCAACTGCATACAATACAAATGGGATGGGAATAAATAATTTAAGGTAGATCTTCTCCCAGGGTGCAAAAAGCACCATGGCAAATACGATCGCAGCCACGGCGCCCGAAGCACCTAAACTATAATAATTTTCGTCGTTCTTATGCTTTAAATAAGTAGGTATCTCCGACACGATGATGGCAGAAAGATAAAACACGATGTAGAGCATAGGGCCAAGTCCCAGGAAGGTAAAGCCCGGCTCCAGCGACTGCCCGAAAAAAAACAGCGTGATCATATTAAAAAGCAGGTGGCTCCCGTCCTTATGAATGAACCCGGAAGTTATGAACCGGTACCATTGGTTATTCTGTGAAATAGCAGGCGGATGAAAGATGAGCTTATTCATCATATCGTTGTTGCTGAAGCAAAGAAACGAAAGTAAACAGTTGATCACTATCAGGGTGATGGTGATGGGGAATTGTGTTAGGTCCATAGATATCAAATGTACAGGAAAATATAAATCCGGTAAGATTCGCAGCTGATAATTTTTTTGCCACAGATCAGTTTGCGCTTTTTCCTGTAGCGGGTAATAAACCTTTAACCGTTCCTTATCTGCATTGATCTGTGTGATCAATAAAGGCCTGCCGTCAACTGTGATGGTATTTTTCGTTGCGGATGATGGTGCAGGCCCGGTACACCTGCTCGGCCAGTAACAGTCGGACTAACTGGTGTGGAAAAACCAACTGGGATAAACTCCATGTATGATTTGCCCTTTTTTGTACAGCATCACTTACACCGTATGCTCCCCCTATCAAAAAAATAATATGCTGTGTACTTTCATTGGCCCTTGCCTGTATGAATTTTGCAAGCCCTTCGCTGCTCATTTGTTTACCGGTCTCATCCAATAATACCAGGTAATCATCCTTTCGTAAAAATGACAATATAGTTTCGCCTTCCTTTTTTTTAAGATCCATCCCGCTCAACATCCCTGCATTTTTAAGCATCGGGATGATAGTCCATTCCACAGGGAAATAACGGGTAATGCGTTTTGTAAACGCGGCTACTCCCTCTTTAATATAAGATTCATCCGCTTTACCAACCGACCAGAAATGTATCTTCATATTTGCAATATAATCAATAAAATAAAAGGCATTTTACAGATTGATCCATACTGATCAGCCGGTTCAGCCCCTTTTTTTCCCTGTTTGGATAAGTCACGTATTTTACCGGGTGATTTTTACTTGTCTTGATAATAAATGCACCATATTTTCGTTTGTGTAGTGTTATTTCTATGATATTTTAATAAGATTTATAGTAATAATCTATTGATAACTAGGGTAAAACGGCATAAACAACTGTTGTACCTGCTTATCAATCAATTTAATATCCAAATTCAATGAAACCAACCTTTCACATGCAAAAAGATGATGTGCAGCTCCTAACTGCAAATACATATCTTTTTAATTCAATATATTATAACAACTTAAAACTTCTTTTATAAGCAGCATTTTATTGCCGTTATCCTAATATCCAAATAACCATATATGAAACCATATTTTACCAGACGATCTTTGAGGAAAAGAGCCCAGGCTATTTTGTCTGTATCGCTATTGTTACTGGTGATTAGTTCATCGGTAAAGGCGCAACTGGGGGTATATTCTTTTACGGGCACAGGTGCCTGCCCTAATCAAAACCCGGCGGTTACCGCTCAACCCCCTAACTCGGTCTTCAGTAATTATTCGAATATAAGTGCAACCTGCAATGTTTTAACTGATGGGTTTCAATTCAACCAATGGAATAACAGCAGCACAATAAATCTTACCCAATACAACCAGTTCAGCATTACACCCAATGCCAACTATGCTTTAACATTGACCTCTTTATCCTTTACACAATTAACTGATGAGGATCCTGCATCGGGAACAACAACCTGGTCGCTTCGGTCAAGTATCGATAATTATGCAACAGATATTGCCACGGGCACGGCAACAACAGGTTCTCAAACACCTGTAATAACATTACCTGCAGCAAGTTTTACTAATATTGGTGCGGTAACCTTTCGCTTATATTTAATAAATGCAAAGACTCCAAATACAAACTGGACCAATGATGAAGTAACATTGAATGGTACTGAAGTTCTTTTGCCCGCTAACCCGGCTAATCCAACATCAAATTCACCACAGTGTACAAGTCCGGGTGTAACCATAACGGCCAGCGGCAGCCCACCATCGGGAGTTAGCTGGTATTGGCAGGTAAGTGCTGGCGGTACAAGTACGGCAAATGCCGCATCCAGCCAAACGGTAACTTCGTCGGGCACTTATTATTTAAGGGCACAGGATAATACCAGCCTTGCCTGGAGTACAGGTGCAGGGAGCATCGCAGTTACCATCACACCTGATGTAACAGTGCCTGTATTTATTTTAGGAGCAACAACAACAAGGTGCCAGGGAGCAGGAGTAGTAACGTATACGGCTAACGCCACTAATGCAACAGGAATAACTTATATATTGGATGCAGTAACAGACGCTTTTCCCGGCAATTCTATCAATGCCGCTACCGGTGCGGTAACCTATGCAGCAGGCTGGAGTGGTAATTCAACCATCACTGCAAGTGCTGCAGGTTGTGCGGGCCCAAAAACGGCAACACATTCAGTAACGGTTACGCCTACCGTAGGCACACCCGTATTTACACTGGGTGCAACAACAACACGTTGCCAGGGTGCAGGATCGGTGACTTATACAGCATCTGCAACCAATAATACAGGGATCACTTACTCGCTTGATGCTGCCAGCATCACGGGTGGTAATACCATCGATGCAGCCACCGGTGTTGTTACATATGTGGCAGGCTGGAGCGGGTTATCTATCATCACTGCAACTGCGGCAGGTTGTAATGGGCCTGTTACGGCAACACATACTGTTTCGATAACACCAACAGTGGGAACACCTGTATTTACATTGGGGGCAACATCTATCCGTTGCCAGGGAGCAGGAACAGTAAATTACGGGGCAACCGCAACTAATAATACAGGGATCACTTATACGCTTGATGCTGCCAGCATCACGGGTGGTAATACCATCATTGCAGCCACCGGTGATGTAACTTATGCAGCAGGCTGGAGTGGTAGTTCAACCATCACTGCCAGTGCAACAGGTTGCAATGGCCCTAAAACAGCTAACCATGTTGTTACTATCACTAATACTATTGGTTCGCCGGTATTTACACTTGGTGCAACGTCCGTCCGTTGCCAGGGAGCCGGAACAGTAACTTACACCGCTAACGCATCTGCGGCTACGGGTATGAGTTATGCTCTTGATGGTGCCAGTTTAACCGGGGGCAATTCGATCAATGCAGCTACCGGAGCTGTAACTTATGCAGCCGGCTGGAGCGGAACTTCAACAATCACTGCCACTGCAACAGGTTGTAACGGCCCAACTACCTCCAATCACGTAGTTACGATCACACCAACAGTAGGCGTGCCTTCCTTTTTATTGGGGGCAAGTTCAATACGGTGCCAGGGTGGGGGAATTATAACCTATACAGCAAATGCTACAAATGCAACAAGTATCACTTATAGTCTTGATGCCGCCAGTTCGTTCCTGAACAGCATTAACGCTGCAACAGGTGCAGTAACTTTTTCGGCATTATGGAATGGCAGTTCAACGATCACTGCAAGTGCAGCAGGTTGTAACGGGCCTAAAACGGCAACGCATCTAGTAACGGTTACGGCTACCGTAGGTACGCCTTCATTTACTTTAGGTGCCACATCCAACCGTTGCCAGGGAGCAGGAACCGTGAATTATGGGGCAACAGCAACAAATAATACAGGAATAACCTATAGTCTTGACGCAACCAGTACAACAGCGGGTAACACCATCAATCCCGCTACCGGTGATGTAACCTATGTGGCAGGATGGATAGGTGCTTCAACGATCACAGCAAGTGCCACCGGTTGTAATGGCCCTAAAACAGCCAATCACGTTGCTACAACAAATACCACAGTGGGTGCAACCAGTTTTACATTGGGTGCTACTTCCATACGATGCCAGGGGGCAGGTATAGTAACGTATACGGCTAACGCTGCCAATACAACAGGGGTCACCTATGTATTGGATGCAGTAACAGATGCCTTTCCCGGTAATTCTATCAATGCCGCAACCGGTGCGGTAACCTATGCAGCAGGATGGAGTGGTACCTCTACCATCACTGCAACTGCAGCTGGTTGTAACGGGCCAACTTCTGCCGTACATACGGTTACAATCACGCCAACAGTAGGGGTGCCGGTATTCACATTAGGCGCATCATCGATCCGTTGCCAGGGAGCAGGAACCGTAAATTATGCAGCAACAGCAACTACTAATACAGGAATAACTTATAGCATTGATGCCGCCAGTACTACCGGTGGCAATACCATCAACGCTGCAACAGGTGATGTAACTTATGTTGCCACCTGGAGCGGCACAACAACCGTTACTGCAAGCGCAGCAGGTTGTAACGGCCCCAAAACAGCAACGCATACAGTAACGGTTACGCCTACAGTAGGAACGCCTGTATTTACATTGGGCGCTTCATCCGTTCGTTGCCTTGGAGCAAACACAGTAACTTATAACGCAACCGCAACAAATAATACAGGAATAACTTATACATTGGATGCCGCCAGCAGCGGATTCGGTAATACGATCAATGCAGCAACAGGTGCAGTAACCTATCTTGCGGGTTGGACAGGTAATTCAACGATCACCGCAACTGCAACGGGTTGTAATGGCCCGTCAACCGCATCGCATATGGCAACAACAACGCCTGCAGTTATTACACCAACTTTTTCAATGGGTACTACTTCCATACGATGCC
>JANYIM010000170.1 GCA_025362055.1 Bacteroidota bacterium | reverse complement strand
GCACTCGCCATGATCATCCCACCCCGGAAGCTCAACCTTCCTACTTCAACACCCGGATGAACATGCAATGCAAAAATGCCGGAAGGTTTTGGGTTTTCCAGAACGCCTTCTTTAATTAATAAACTGGCGCCACCCGGGTTTTTTTCTTCGCCGGGTTGAAAGATCAGTTTATTAATTAAAGAAGGCGTTCTGGAAAACCCAAAACCTTCCGGCATTTTTGCATTGCATGTTCATCCGGGTGTTGAAGTAGGAAGGTTGAGCTTCCGGGGTGGGATGATCATGGCGAGTGCGGATGAGATATACATAACGATCAGGAGTAAGGGCGGACATGCAGCTGCACCACAATACACAGCCGATACTATTTTAATTGCATCACAACTGGTGGTGAGCCTGCAGCAGATCGTTTCACGGAATAACAGTCCGTTTAATCCAAGTGTATTATCCATTACTTCTTTCCAGGGAGGCAATACTACCAATGTGATCCCAAGTGAAGTGAAGCTCATGGGAACTTTTCGTGCCATGAATGAAGCCTGGCGTTTTCATGCACATGAACTGATAAAAAAACAAACCATTGAACTGGTGCACGCTATGGGTGCAGAAGCGGAAATAATCATTGATGTAGGTTATCCCTTTGTACTGAATGATGAAGCATTGAATGCCGTAGCAAGAGAAAAAGGAGAAGTGTATATTGGTGCTGAAAATGTAGAGACAACTGAATTAAGAATGGGGGCCGAGGATTTTGCGTTCTATACGCACCAGGTGCCGGGTTGTTTTTTCAGGATAGGGGCAGGCAATAAAGCGAAGGGAATTACCAGCGGGGTGCATACACCCACATTTAATATTGATGAGGGTGCGATAGAGATAGGGATGGGGATGATGGCGTGGTTGGGGGCGGGATAGAAATAGAAACGCGGATTACACGGATTGATGCTGATGAACACGGATTTTTGTCAAGCTGAGGAAAGAGATGTCGTACAAGAGTGCGACGCCAATAAAGTTGAACTTTGTATAATTGTTGGGTTAATAATAAAAACACAAATATGAAAATAGCATTCCATGGCGCAGCCAGAACGGTAACAGGTTCCAAACATTTGCTTACACTGAAGAACGGCAAAAAATATTTACTCGATTGTGGTATGTTCCAGGGACTGGGGCAACAGACCGAAGACATGAACAGGAACTTTGGTTTTGATGCAACAACTGTTACAACAATGATCTTATCGCATGCGCATGTTGACCATTGCGGGCTGATACCTAAACTGGTGAAGGATGGTTTTAATGGAAAGATCTATTGCACACCGGCCACAAAGGAATTGACTGCCGTGATGCTGGAAGATTCTGCCGGCATACAGGAGAACGAGATCAAGTATGAAAATAAAAGAAGGGCGCAACAAGGGTTGCCTTACCTGCAACCTTTATATGATACAGCCGATGCACTTGCGGCACAGGATCATTTTGTAGCAGTGGATTATGATAACTGGTTTACGATTGATGAGAACATTGACCTGTTATACACAGATGCGGGACATATCATCGGCAGTGCAGCCGTGCATTTAAAAATTAAAGAAGACGGCAAGGTCACCCGTCTTACATTTAGCGGTGATGTGGGCAGGTACCGTGATGTGATCTTAAGGTCTCCGGCAACATTTTCGCAGGCCGATTATATTCTTATAGAATCTACTTATGGCAACAGCCTGCATGACGATAATAGTACAACGCCTGAGCAGATACTGCAGTGGATACAAAAAGCATGCTTGCAGAAAAAAGGAAAACTGATCATGCCTGCATTTAGTGTTGGAAGAACCCAGGAAATATTATTTGCACTCAACCAGCTGGAACTGGAAGGGAAATTACCTGACCTGGATTATTTTGTTGACAGTCCGCTGAGTGTAAAAGCAACAGCGATCGTTAAAAATTACCCGCAATATTTTAACAGTACCATTCAAAAGATACTCGAATCAGATAAAGACCCTTTTGGTTTCAAGGGGTTAAAATTTGTTCAAACTGTAGATGAATCAAAGATGCTGAACTTCCGTGACGAGCCCTGCGTGATCATCTCGGCAAGCGGCATGGCCGATGCCGGAAGGGTAAAACATCATATCAGTAATAATATTGAGAACAGTCGCAATACCATTTTACTCACAGGTTATTGTGAACCGCATTCATTGGGGGGAAAACTAATGGCCGGGGCAAAGGAAGTGAACATATTTGGCGTGCAACATGAAGTAAATGCCGAGATAGGAGCCATCCGCAGCATGAGTGCACATGGTGATTATAATGACCTGTGCCAGTTCCTTGCCTGCCAGGATCCCAAACTGGTGAAACGTTTATTTGTAGTGCATGGTGAGTACAAAGTGCAACAGGATTTTCAGCAAAGATTGATCAGTAAAGGCTTTGCGGATGTGGAAGTGCCGGAGATGCATTATGAGGTTGGATTAACTTAAAGTTATGATGGACATTACCTATACCGACATTATTAAAATAGCAGTGGCATTTGCACTGGGTGCATTGCTTGGACTGGAAAGAGAATACCGGAGTAAACCCGCAGGCTTTCGTACGCTGATCATGATCACGGTAGGCGCCACGGTCTTCACCATCTTATCTTATCGTATTAGTTCGGGTACGCCCGACCGTATTGCTGCCAATATCATTACGGGTATCGGTTTCATCGGAGCGGGCGTTATTTTTAAAGAAGGCATGAAGGTAAGTGGCATGACCACGGCTTCCACCATCTGGATAGCAGCAGCGATAGGTATGGCGGTTGGTTACGGCGCTTATTACCTTGCTGCAGGAGTAACGGTGCTGGTGCTGATCATACTAATGCTGCTCGCTAAACTGGAAACATCTTTTGATAAATTTCACCAGGTAAAATTCTATAAGATAAGTTTTTGTGTAGATGATTATACCATCGATGAACTGGAAAAAAATATCTCCCAACTGGGCATCAATTTTAAAAAGAACAATGTACTAAAAAGCAATAATGAGGTAGTTGTTTTTTATAAGATCGGCGCTAACCAGAACGAATACCAGCTACTGGATAATTATTTAATGCAAACGAAGGCAATTATGAGTTTTGAAGTATAATCACCCTGTCGGCGGTTGCAAACCCCGACAGCGGTGATAAGAATGGGGGCTTATTTTCTTTTACCGCCGACAGGGTACTTGACCGCTGCAGGGATTAAAAACGATCTGTTCTAAACGCACCGATATTAATAGAAGTTGTCTGCTGTTGAATGATCTCACTTACTAATTTCCCCGTTCCCGTTCCCTGGGATATGCCCAGCATAGCGTGTCCACCAGCAAGTATAACATTGTTGAAGCCCAAAACTTTGCCGATGTATGGTAGCCCGTCTGGTGTAACGGGCCTCAATCCATTCCATATTTTATTCGCAGGAGGAAGATCGATCTTTAAACCCGGATAAAATTCTCTTGCAGAATTGTAAATACCTTCCATTCGTTTCACCAGCACTTTATTGTTAATGCCACTTATTTCCATCGTGCCTCCAATGCGTAATTGTTGCCCCCAGGGTGTTACAGCACACCTTCCATCGACCAGTATCGCTGGGTAATGTATATTTTTTTCTACCTGATCATACGTATGGCTATAACCCTTTCCCGGCTGCAATAATAATTTTATGCCCATCATTTTTGCTACAGCAGGTAACCAGGACCCTGTTGACAACACAATTTGCTCAGAGTCAAATTTTCCCTTGTCAGTAATAATAGCCGTGATCCTGTTATTATTTTTTTCAAACCCGCTAACGGTAGTGTTTAGCCGAAAAATAACTCCTTTGTCTTCTAAATAGCTTTTTAGTGCAACCATCATTTTACCCGGGTGAAAATGGCAATCGTCTTTGAACAAAACGGCGCCTGCTATATCCATTTCCACATCGGGCTCTAATTTTTGCACCTCTTCTTTATTCAACCGCTCTACTTTTAAGCCAAATTTTTGGGCATCATCAGCCATGTGGAATTCATGTTCCAGTGTTTTTTGTTGTTTGCATAACATCAGACAGCCTTTTTCTTCCATGTTAAAAACATCGCCTATATCGCTTCGCATATCATTGATCAAATGCCGGCTTAATTGTAAAAGATCATTAAGGTGTGGCGCATTTTTAGCAACGGTCTTTGCATTGCTGCTCTTCCAGAAATGCCAACCCCACTGTATCAGGTGCCAATTGAGTCTTGGTTTTATGTAAAAGGGGCTGCTGCTGCTGAGCATGTGTTTAAAACCTTCTGCAATGATGCCCGGCGATGCCAATGGTGTAAAATGGCTGGGCGACATATAGCCCATATTGCCAAAGGAACACCCATCAGTGATGTCGCCACGTTCAATGACGGTTATTTCGTAGCCTTCTTTTTGTAAATAGTAAGCGCTGCATAAACCAATGACGCCACCGCCGATGATCGTTACTTTCATTTTTATTTTTTTGTGACCGGCATCTGAAACCTCGCTCCAAGCCTCTTTTTGAGGAGCGGGAGTGTGATCCCGTATAAATAGGAAACATATCTACAAAACCTGGAACCCATATGCATACGGATCATCCTCCTCATCAATCGTAATAATATTATGCCCGTATATCCTTGCCCATCCTTCAATACCCGGACGGATAGCCGCTTTGCCAGCCACCATTAATTCTTCCTCAATGGTTCCGGTGAATTTACTGCCAATGATACTTTCGTGAATGAACTGATCACCCTTTTTTAATTTTCCCTTTGCGTACCATTGCGCCATTCTTGCCGAAGTGCCTGTTCCGCAGGGGCTTCTGTCAATAGCTTTATCTCCGTAAAAAACGGCGTTACGGGCAGTGGAGGTTTTATCCAACACGGCACCCGTCCATAAAATATGACTGCAGCCTTTTATCGTTTCATTTTGGGGATGCACGAACTCATATTTCTCGTTGATGCGTTCACGTAATGCTCTTGCCATGCTGATCAGTTTATCGGCAGTAAAATGTTCCAGGCCCTTAAAATTTTTCTGCACATCCACGATCGCATAAAAATTACCGCCATAAGAAACATCAATGATCAATTCTCCAAGATCCGGACAATCAACCACCAGTTCCGTTGCTGCTAAATAGGAGGGAATATTTGTAAGCTTAACCGATCTTACTTTTTCTTCTTCTTGCTTGTATTTTATCATCACTAAGCCCGCCGGCGCTTCCATTCTTACAATGCCGGGTATTTTTGGTTGTATCAATCCTTCTTCAATGGCGATGGTTATGGTGCCAATGGTGCCATGTCCGCACATGGGCAGGCATCCACTGGTTTCAATGAACAAAACGGCTACATCATTTTTGGGATCATGCGGCGCATACAAAATACTGCCACTCATCATATCGTGGCCACGGGGTTCAAACATCAGGCCTTTACGTATCCAGTCGTATTGGCGGAGAAAATGCTGACGTTTTTCGCTCATGTCTTTGCCTTGCAGTAAAGGACCGCCTTCTTTTACAAGACGAACGGGGTTGCCGCAGGTATGGGCATCTATGCAATGGAAGGTATGCTTCATTTTATTTTGTAAATTTATGCCATGGAACAATACGGAAAAATTTTACTCATTGCAATGCCTGCATTTTTATTGTTGGTATTGTTTGAAAAATGGTACGGTTGGTACAAGGGTAAAGATACTGTACGCAATATGGATATGATCAGCAGCCTCAGTTCGGGCGTTACCAATGTTACCAAAGATGTGATCGGGCTTTACCTCATCATCCTTTCTTATCCTTTCCTGATGAGATATCTTGCCGTAACACATATCTCCAATAATATTGTTGTTTATATCATTGCTTTTTTTGCGCTTGACTTTGCCGGGTATTGGGTACACCGGCTGCAGCACGTAGCAAATTTTTTCTGGAATGGCCATATTGTTCATCATAGCAGCGAAGAATTTAACCTGGCCTGTGCGTTGCGACAAAGCATATCATCGGTGGTAAAAACTTTTGCCATCTTCCTGTTGCCCGCTGCATTGTTTGGTGTTCCCGCCCAGGTCATCGCTATAGTAGCGCCACTTCATTTGTTTGCGCAATTCTGGTACCATACGCAGCATATTAATAAGATGGGGTTTTTAGAAAAGATCATCGTCACGCCGTCGCACCACCGCGTACACCATGCCATCAACCCCCAGTACATCGATAAGAATTACGGGCAAATATTTATTTTCTGGGATAAACTATTTGGCACCTTCCAGGAAGAATTACCAACTGCGCCTCCAGTGTATGGCATTACAAGGCCCGTGCAGACCTGGAATCCCATCAAAATAAATTTTCAACACGTATGGTTGCTGACAAAAGATGCCTGGAGAACCGATAGCTGGAAAGATAAATGTACATTATGGTTCAGGCATACAGGCTATCGCCCTGCTGATGTTGCGGCCAAATACCCTGTTTACAAGATCGAAGACGTGTATCATTTTGAAAAATACGATACGCCTGCCTCCCCCGCATTGAAGGCCTGGAGCTGGATACAGCTGCTGCTCATTTTATTATTCGTTAGTTATATGTTTGGGAATATTGCGCTTATCAATAAACTGGATAAGTCCTATATCTTCCTGTATGGCGGTTTTATCTTTTTATTCGTGTATGCGCTTACCGACCTGATGGATGGCAGTAAATATGCGGTTGTTTGGGAATTACTGAAAGCCATCATGGGGATAGGTATTATTTACTACCTCGGTGATTGGTTTGGAGCAAATACTTTTTTTAGATGGGCTAATTATTTACTGATCTCTTATTTTGCACTCTCCGTTATGGTAACGGCATGGTTTGTGTATGATAACGAGAAAGAAAAAAATCAGTTGTTGATGAGTTCATAAGAATATCTCATCCAGTCTGCAGCTATGGCTCTGATTTGCATTATGGAAACTACCTCCGCATTTTAAACAATCCCATATAAAGAAATATTTGCTATTTGGTCAGTTCATTATCTACTGTTCTCCATATTCCCAAAGGATTCTCATTCTTTAACTCCTCCGGTAATAATTGATTACTCCAGTTTTGAAATGCAATGGGCCTTGCAAAACGTTTAATGCCATCTGCACCTACCGAACCGAATCTTGCGTCTGTACTGGCAGGGAAAGGCCCGCCGTGCTGCATGCTCAAACAGACTTCAACACCGGTTGGGACACTATTCAAAATAAACCGTCCGCAAATATTCCTTACCGCTTCCACCAATTCATCATTTGCCTTAATATCATTTTCGGTAGCCATCAGTGTTGAGGTCAATTGCCCTTCGAGTTGTTTTGCTACTTCGGTCATTTCATTCATGTCTGCGCAACGGATCACAATAGAGTAGGGACCAAATACTTCCTGGTGGAGAACGGGGTTGTTTAAAAATGTTTTGCCGGTAGCAGTTGCAAGGGTTGGAGTTGCCAGATCGCTGTTGGAATTTGTCAAACCCTGTCGGCGGCTATCAGCCCCGACAGCGGCTTGACTGTTGCCGGAAGAACCGCTGTTGGGGCCTGCGACCGCCGACAGGGTTTGAACACCCTGCTGTTCCAATGCTGTTTTCTTTTTTTCGTTGTAAGCCTTTATAATTCCTTCATGCAACATTTTAGCGGGGACAATATTTTTTATTTCATCCTCCAGTACTGCGATAAATTTATCCAATCCTTCACCTTCTACTCCAATGATCAATCCCGGGTTGGTACAAAACTGCCCTACGCCCAATGTAATAGAACCGGCGTACATCTTTGCAATATCAGCAGCGCTGTTGTTCAACTTTTCGGGCATTAAAAAAACAGGGTTGATGCTTCCCATTTCTGCAAAAACGGGAATGGGCTCTTTGCGTTGATTGCCCCAGTCGAATAATTGTTTGCCTCCTGTATAAGAACCGGTAAAGCCAACTGCCTTTGTATGCGGATGCGTAACCAATCTTTTTCCAACTTCAAATCCTGCTCCGTAAACATGTGCAAAGATTCCTTTTGGCATAGTGCATTTGTCCGCTGCCGCTAGTATGGCATTGGCAACGATCGTAGATGTTTCGGCATGCGCCGGATGTGCTTTAACGATCACGGGGCAGCCCGCGGCAAGTGCACAGGCCGTATCGCCACCTGCGGTTGAATAAGCAAAAGGAAAATTACTTGCGCCAAACACAACCACGGGCCCAAGCGGGATCAGCATTTTTCGGATGTCGGGCTTAGGCGGCACTTTATTCGGGATGGCAGTATCGATCCTTGCTTCCAGCCATTCGCCTTTTTCGCAGGCTGCTGCATAACTGTTCAATTGAAAAATGGTCCTTGCTCTTTCGCCTCGCATCCTTGCTTCAGGTAAATTGGTTTCATGCATGGCGGTCTGTATCAATGCATCTCCACAGTTCTCCATTTCAATTGCAATGGCTCTCATAAAGTCAGCACGCTGTTTTAATGAAAATTTACGGTACACATGAAAAGCTTTCCATGCATCCTGCATTACATTTTCAATTTCCTGTGGTGTTGCATCTCTAAACATATAGATATTGTTAGCCCTGGGCTTAAGCCCAGGGCAATTCATAATTAAAAATTCAAAATTGGTCTCGTTGCAATTCCATCATCAATAACCTTTAAAACCCTTTCCCTTTCTTCACCCACTAATGCAAGCCTGGGTGCACGAACTTCTTCGCTGCCTATACCCGCCTGCTTCTCTGCGAGTTTAATGTATTGCACCAATTTGGGATGAATATCCAGTTCGAGTAAAGGCATGAACCAGCGATAGATCTTTATTGCTTCTGCTATCTTCCCTGCCTTTACCAATTTATAAATGGCAACCGTTTCGGCCGGGAAAGCGCAAACCAGCCCTGCTACCCAGCCATCAGCACCCAGGCAAAGTTCTTCCATGGCCAATGTATCAACACCGCAAAGAATTTTTATCCTGTCGCCAAAACGATTCTTTAATCTCGTTACATTGGTCACATCCCTTGTACTTTCTTTTATTGCCTGGAAATTTTTACAGGCCGTTATTTCTTCAAACATGTCCAGTGTTACTTCTGTTTTGTAATCAACCGGGTTATTGTAGATCATGATCGGCAGGTCGGTGCTGTTGGCAATGGTAGTGAAATAAGTGACCGTTTCGCGGTGATCTGTTTTATATCGCATGGGCGGCAATATCATTAAGCCCTGTGCACCCCAGGCTTTTGCATATTCGGCCTGCAACAAAGCTTCTTTGGTACTTCCTTCTGCAATGTTAATGATGACGGGCACTTTGCCATTCACTTTTTCTATGGCAAATTTTACCAGTGTTTCCTTTTCAGCAGTACTGAGTACACTTGCTTCACCCAATGTGCCGCCAAGGATGATACCTTTTACCCCGGCACTCAATTGTGCGTTCAGGTTTTTTTCAAATAATGGCAGATCCAATTCATCACTATTGGTAAACTTGGTGGTGAGAGCGGGATAAACGCCTTTCCATTCGATGCTCATAGCTGTTATTTTAATTAGTACGCAAACTACGAAAGCTAAAATTAAAAAAAAATTGTTCCAAACTTTTATATCTTACTAACGCTTCGTTTTCTGACTACTGTTTTCCGGAATTTTATTTTTAACCAAAAAACTACCAAACATGAGAAAGGTCTTATTTATGCTCTTGTTGATTCCTGTATTGGGAATGAGCCAGACAAAAAACGTGCTTAACTCCACCCGTTATTTCTGTAAAGCCAGCAATGCGGCTGCATTTGAAAAAGCACTGGGTGAACATGCAAAAAAATACCATACCGGTGACTGGAAATGGCGGGTATGGTCGATAGAATCTGGTCCGGATGCCGGCGGCTACATGGTATCTGAAGGTCCTAGTAACTGGACCGCCATTGACGGCCGGGGAGATATCAGCGCTGAACACATCGCAGACTGGAATAAAAATGTGACACCCTATATTGAGGGGCGTGCCATAAGTACCTATTCTTCATTTGAGGCCGACATGAGTACCGTACAGTTAACCGATTATGCTGATAAAATTCTGATCACGCACATGACCGCATTGCCTGGAAAAATTCTTGCAGTAAAAGCATTGATCACCCAACTAAAAAAAGTGTGGGAATTGGGCAAAGAATCCGTAGCCGTTTATTCAGTGTTTGCATCCGGCGAACCGGGATACACTACTGTTACGCGTTTAAGGGCTGGTTATAAAGAACTGGAAGATGGTTTCAGAAAACCAATGAATGAAAGATACAATGAAGCATTTGGTGCCGCAGGATTTGAAACTTATTTAAAGGATTATGCCGCTGCTGTAAAGGAGCGCTGGTCGGAGTTATTGATCTACATGCCGAAGATAAGCTCTAACTAATTTCACGACATACAAAATGCAAGTACAGGTTAAAACTGTACTTGCATTTTTTAATGACTCTCATCCTCGTCTCTGACGAGGATGAATTGGTTAATTGTCTCTGACAAAAATGTTGAATAAAGTTGTTTCACCCCAATGGCTGCCGGTATGAAAATAATAACGTGGAACTGCAATATGGCCTTCAGAAAAAAAGCAGGCATTATAGTAAAGCATAAGCCGGATATCTTAATTATACCTGAATGCGAGCATCCCGATAAATTATTATTTGCGGCAGGAACAAAAAAACCAACGGATATTTTATGGTTTGGATCGAACCAACACAAAGGGCTTGGAATTTTTTCGTACAGCAATTTCAGGTTCAAATTGCGGGAAGAACATAATGAAGATTTCCAAATGATCATTCCAATTGCAGTTACCGGAGGGTCCATTGACTTTAATTTGTTTGCCATCTGGGCCAATAATCCCAATGATCCCGACGGGCAATATGTGGAACAGGTATGGAAAGCGATCAATCATTATGATAAGTTATTGACCGGTCAGCCGGTTGTATTGGCCGGTGATTTTAACAGCAACACTATCTGGGATCGCAAATACAGGGCAGGCAATCATTCCAATGTGGTGAAATACCTGGAAGAAAAAAACATTCACAGTGCTTACCACCTGTACCATAAACAAACCCAGGGCAAGGAAAAGCATCCAACGCTTTATCTATATCGCCATAAAGACAAGCCCTATCATCTCGACTATTGCTTTGTATCGGCCGATCTTGCAAAAAAATTACAGTCGGTTAAAGTGGGCACCTACAGATCGTGGAAACAATTTAGTGACCATGTTCCTGTTATCACGAATTTTAAGAAATAGCGGTAAACTTCGCCAAAATTAAATAGCACGATTTTTGCATATCTTACTATAGATTTTATTAAAAATAAAAAACTTAAAGCATGATACTCAGATCAGCTTCGGTTGCCTGGATGGGCGTATCTTTTATTGGTATTGCGCTTATTGCTTCAGGTTGCGGCGCTACCGCACATGTTGAAAAAGACAAGTCGGCCGATTTCAGCCATTATAAAACCTATGCCTGGGCCGAGCAGGGCGAAACCAAAAACGGTAAAACAAATCATCGGGACGATATATCGGAAAAGAATATACGCTTTGCGGTGGATGAACAGTTGCAGAAAAAAGGTTTTGTGCAATCAGCTGCCAGTCCAGACCTCCTGATCAGTACCGACCTGTTGGTTGAAAAGAACCAACAGCATGATAAGGAAGCCGTTTATTCGCAACCACAAACACGCAGTTACTATAACACTCGTACAGGACGTTACAACACTTATTACTATCCTTCAGAATTCAGGGGGTACCAAAATTATTCAAGAACAGTAAAAGAAGGGACTGTTACCATTACCATGCTTGATGCCCGCACCGACAAAGCAGTTTGGCAGGGCTGGGTAACCAGTCAATTAGACCGGGGAAATATCACATCAGATGAGATCGACAAGAGTGTAAAGGCGATCTTTAAGAAGTTTGATGGAAATTGATTTTTTAGAGGGCCTTGACTTCCACAAAAATATTCTCCATCAATGCCAAATAAAAAAGCCCCTCAAATGAATGAGAGGCTTTGTACCACTTACGGGAGGCCGTTTGCGTGTTGTACCAATTTTGAAAAGCCCTACAGACAAGGGTTTAAAAAAGTATCGACACTATGAAAAGAGATTATTTTTTGCTTTTTGTTTGAGGTTGTTGTTTGAGGGTGCTAAAAATCTTCCTTCTTATCAATCTTTGATTTGCTCATATAGTCTTTTAGCTGATTAATGGTTTTCTTGAATTCAGCAACAATGTTTTCATAGCCTTTTCGATAACCCTTTTTAACAGTCCCTTTATTTGAGTATTTAATGATATCATCAATGGTAAAGTCCCTTTCCCTTGATGGCGCACCTCCACTACTTGTTTCTGATTCTACCGTAATATTGATATTATATAACCTATATCTATACCTAC
>JANYIM010000123.1 GCA_025362055.1 Bacteroidota bacterium | reverse complement strand
CGGAAAAGGCTGATGCGGAAAAAAATATCATCCGTGTAGCTTACAAGCTCGTTGCACAAACAAATACCACAACTTATAATACCGCATATACTAAATACTTATTTGAGAAAGATTTTACGGAAGTAAAAATAAAGTTTCAGGATGTGCAACACTGAACTTGTTGAAAATTGAAAATTTGGGCGTACAATGATTGGCTATCCTTATTTGCAGAAATGCCATAACCTTCAACCTCCTGCTTTAAACCTCCATCCTTTTTTTCGCCTCCATACACCAAACTATTTCATTTAAAAATCCCAGTGCTCGTTTATCCGTTCCTGTTTTATCTGAAGGATTCCCGTTCTCATCGAAAGCTTCTTTCACTTTTGGAACAGGAAACATTGCGGGGACTGTCCATGCCCGAATCTTCCACAAAGAGAATTGCAGGGAAGTTATGACCTGTGTTCCACCGAAGATACCATCTGATACGGTTGATATGGCGATGGGCTTGCGATGCCATTCATCATACAAAAGGTCCACTACATTTTTGAGGCTGGCAGGATAACCGCCATTGTATTCGGGTGTAACAATAAGTACGCCGGTTGCGGCTTTGATCTTAGCTGCAAAGTCAAGCACATTTGCCGCAGGATCTGTTTGCAAACGCAGCCGTTCCTCAAAAACAGGAAAACGGTATTCATTGAGGTCGAGGATCTGAGCCGTTGCCATTTTATTTTCTTCAATGAATTTTTTGAAATACAAAGCCACGCGGTGACTATTACGCCCCGTACGTACACTGGAAGAGATGATCGCGATATGATGCATGTTGATTGTTTTATTTGATGAACGGGAAGTTATAGATCATGTACTATCGACTAACAATCCCCGGCCTTCTTTTTTTTGCTGAAATGGATTTAGTGATCGTTACTCCTTTTAAAACCTGTTTACCTTCTTTTAATTTCCCCAGCGAATTGGCATAGGCTTCCTTCACCAGTTTTGTAATATACGCTTTTGGAAAATCTTTCTTGTTATAAACCTTGATATACCGGTATTGATTGCCCTTGCCTTCCAGTTTTTTTTCGGGATCAGCAATTTGATTGCCCCAGTAAAAGCCAAAGTGCAGGTATTCCTTACCGAAGACAGCAATGGAACAGAAAGTATCTCCCAACCTGTCGGATGTTGACCATCCAAATGCAAGTGCATTGTAATTATCGTAGATCAGTTCATTGCTCTTGGGATATAATTTCCAAACGAATTCCCTTAACCACAAAGCGAGTTCTTTATTTTCGGCAGAAAATGGTTGTAAGAATCCAACAAGGTCTTTTGTGTGTTCGATTGCCATCCCGTGAAGATTATGCGCATATAAATATATGACATGAAAAGCGATAAAATCTAATTGGAATATATTAAAGGAGGTAAAAAGGGGATCGCTGATTAATCATGAGTAACAGGGGTTTTCAACTATCATCAAATATGTGAAACTTCAGGTATCAATGCTATTGCCCTTCGGGCCCGGCAGGCGTACTATCCTTATTCTCTTCCTTCTCTTTTTTAAATTCCAGCTTACCGAATTTCCAGGTGAAATTGATCCCTACCTGGCGGAACGGCACTTTGCGCACACCATTTACTGTAAAGTTGGGGCCAAAGACAACCGTCTTTTGTACTACGTATTCGCTGAAAGGGTTGGTAGTGCTGAGTGCTATACTTGCTTTTTTATTCCAAAATTGTTTGCGTAATGCAATACTGTAAGAAGTAAATGAAGGATACCTGCCCTGCGCCTCATGCCTGGCTGAACTAAAATTCCCGAAAAATTCTCCTGCAAGCGTTTTTGTGAATTGGTAACTGGCATTCATGTTAAAACGGTAATTGAAACTATTGGAATTATAGCCGGGGTCCAGTACATTGATGGTATGCCTTCTGAAAAAGAAAAGATTGGAACGGATGCTGAGCTTTGAATTCATGTGCAGGTCAACAAACATATTCATGCCTATGTTCTTTTCGGAACCAATATTCTGCCGCGTACTTACGGCAACGTTAGTATAGGTGGAATCGCCCACTTTCAATGAAGGATAAAACACGATAAAGGGCTGGATGTCGTACTCATTGATGCGGTAAAATGCCGTGATCATAAAAGACCCTGCTTTATTAAAGTTGCGGCTGTAACTCAATTCTATCCGGTGGCCTATCTCGGGGAGCAGGTAAGGGTTACCGGCAGCAATATTCTTTGGATCGGTAGTATTGATAAATGGATTGAGGTCGTTATAACCCGGCCGCTCTATCCTTTTGGAATAACTCAGTTTGATGGTTCGATTCTCTCCCAATTTTTTTGAGAAGAAGATGGAGGGCACAAAAGTATTGTAGCCATGCTGCCCTGCCTGTTGCTGTGCATTGGAATAAAAAGAATTGATCTCCGTACGTTCATACCTTCCGCCGATCTTGGTGTCGAACAATTTTCCGACCGGGAAGGTCATCTCGGCATATAACGCATATACCTGTTCTTTATAATCGAGCGAATTGGATAAAGACGTATCGTACTGGTATAGTTTTGAGGTCGGCTCAAAGCTCAATACATTTGAACTACTGTTGAGCTCACTAAAATTCATCTTGCCTCCTATACCTAGTTTAACATCTTCACCCAACGGTTGCGTATAATCTAAATTTACGGCTGTTTCATTTTGTTTAGCGGGATTGATGCTATTGGTGCCATAATACAACGAATCCTGCGGCAATAATAACTGGTAGTTACTTGCTTTTCCATGATCTTTTTCGGCACTTGAATTTATGGATATTTCCAGCTCCTGGTCTTCCTTTGCAAATGTTCTTTTATAATTAAGGCCCACATCAACATTATTGAAAAGAGGCCTGCTATCAGTATGATTAATGGAAGCAATGCTGGAAAGGATCGTTCCCCCACTCTGCGTTGTAACCAATTGCAACTGGTTCACATCGCCAAAACCCGTATTGCCGAAACTCCCATAACGAAGGGTGCCTGTGATATTATTCTTTTTCTTCCAGGTCCAGTCAAATCCAATACCCGACTCTATCCCATGCCTTTTAAAACGGGAGTTTGCATCCTGCTGTAAGGAGATGTTCTTTTTACCAGCGGTATCAATAGATAAACGCTCTGAACTGTTTGGTACCGTGGCAGCCAGCCTGGCATTACCACTCATGAAAACATTGAAACCAAAATTCCCTTTCCGTGCATTAAAATTAAATGACCCGTTCTCATTGCGGGTACCTGCAGTTAAAGAAAGATTGCCGTTGATGCCTTTCACTTTACTTTGTTTCAGGATGATATTAATGATGCCACCTAATCCCTGGGCATCATATTTTGCACCGGGATTGGTGATCACTTCAATACTTTTTATCTGGCTGACCGGTATGGATTGTAAAACATCCGCAATGCTGCTGCCAAATGCAGAGGAAGGTTTTCCGTTGATCAGGAATTTGATGCTTGAACTACCTGCTAATTCCACATTGCCATCAACGTCAACGGATACCTGCGGAACTTTTTTAAGTATATCTGTTGCCACGCCACCCTGTGAAGTAAGGTCCTTTTCAGCATTAAAGACCACCTTATCGATCTTATTCTCGATCAATGCAGCCGATGCCGTTACAGTAACATTCTGCATGGTTTGCTGGCTTTTAGATAAAACAGCATTCCCAATATTGGTAACGGGATTCTTTTTATTTACTGAAATGGCATTGATGGTATAAGGCAGGTAGCCGATAGACTCCACTACTATTTTATAGGTCCCGGGCTCAACAGCATTTAAGTTGAACTGCCCGTCCTTACTGGTTACCGTACCATTCACTGCTTTTTTATTTCCGTCGCGGAATAAAGTGATGGTCGCGTATTCAACAGGCTTCTTTGAGATAGAATCCATTACATTGCCTGTAACCTTTCCCTCGTTTTTTTTATCATCGCCTTCCTGGGCGTTAGCCTTTGCAGTTATGAACAGTAATAAGCCTGCCAGCAATATCTTTTGTATCAGCATAATTTAAAAGTCACGCAAAACTAATTTTTAATTCTGAAGAGAATCTGAGTGGGTTGTTAATGTGGTCTTATAGTTTTACCGGGCAGGCAAACTGGCGTGAGAGAATAATTGTATATCCTGGATGGCAGACCTAGTTTCCACCATGTGTATCGATCACCTTCACTATCCTGATCGATGATACCTGGTCGTCCCAACCAAGGGTTGAGGCATTCACAGTCCAGTCGGAATTCAATGTCAGGGAAGCTCCCTGGAAATTAGCATCCTTGTAAAGGGTAACTTTATAACCATGGGGAATACGGATGGAACTGATCACATCATTCCAGTTGTTACCAACCAGGGGCACGTCAACACTATATTTTTTT
>JANYIM010000118.1 GCA_025362055.1 Bacteroidota bacterium | reverse complement strand
TGGAAAAGTATATGATTGCACCGGTTGGAAACTGGGTTACTGCGTGGCGCCCCCGGCATTGATGAAAGAATTCAGGAAAGTACACCAGTTCAATTGCTTTAGTTGTAATACGCCCGTACAATACGCCCTGGCTGATTTTTTGCAGCACAAAGAAAACTATTTACAGCTTGGCAAATTCCTGCAGCAAAAAAGAGATCATTTTCAACAATTAATGCAGCAAACGAAATTCAAACCATTGGCATCACACGGAAGCTATTTTCAATTGTACAGTTATGAAGGAATGAGTGAAGAGAGTGAAAAAGACTTTGCGGTACGTTTAACCAAAGAATATGGAGTGGCCACGATACCAACTTCTGCTTTTTACAGGGGAGGTGAGGATAATAAGGTGTTGCGGTTTTGTTTTTCCAAGAATAAAAATACGTTAGAAGAAGCAGCAGGCCGGTTAATGAAAGTTGCCGGTAGTTAGTGGCAAAAAGCTGGTAGTGCTTTCTGCTCGTTAGTTCCCAACTGGCCGCCCTACACTCCAAACTGTGTAAGGTGATGATCCAAATGTTTGTACATGCATTTCCCCCACTGATCCTGCGTGAATGTTCCAAAAAAAGGATGCGGGAACTTGCCCACATTACCCGGCCCGGCAGTATAGAATTTAGTGATCAATCCGGATAGTTCCCCTTTCTCGGTTTCAAAATTGCGTTGATCCTTAATTAAAAAATTGGGTGCTGTTGGCAGGCTTCTCTTCCATGGGCTATCATCATACATTTTTGATTTCATCATCCAGGCTAACATCATTCCGATGAACATGCGGGGCATTTTTTTATCGCTGAGCGGAACCTTAAAAGCCTCTTTACAATGTGCCAGCATTTGCGCCACCTCCATCTTACCCCAGCCACGCTCTGTTTGGGTGGTAAGTGCGTTCATACGTTGAACGATCTCGTTGTAAGCACCTTTATCAAATAAATTTTTCACGATCAATTTTTTATTAAACAAATTAATCCGGCTACTTTATCCGGGCTTTATAATCAGTGCTATAATCTTTATTTTTTCTTCAAAAGCAATTTAGCATTTACCCAATCGGTAGCCGCATCCATGAAAAGCAACAATTTGTCGAGGTTCTTTGCCGGCTCAAAATTATGCAGGTAATGTTTTTTTAATTTTATTGTTACTGTTTTATCGTTAGCTGTAGCTTCAACAGAAAAAGAGCCGGTTTCGTTTTCTACTTTTTTATTCAATGCGGCAACGCCTTCAGCAGTATAACCTTCGGGTATTGCCAGTTCTATATTATATTCCAGGCATCTTGCGAAGGGCATGTAGATATCAAGGTCGCGTTTACGCTGCTCCTGCTTTACTGTAAAAGGCTGGCCCTGTATCTTTCCTATTTCCACAATAAAATTGTTGCCGGCTTTTTTAACCAGGCCCCCTAAATTAAAAGTAGAACTATACACAAAATCAGGTGCCGTATGCCTTACACCAAGATTATCGGTCTTGTTATTTTTCAGATCCGTGATCTCCTGCTCAAACCAGTCTTTCGCCTCTTTTATGAATGCATCTTTTTGTTTTTTCCTGGCTTCGGCAAATGCATTTTTTACCTCGTCAACATATTTCTTGCTTTTTTTGCCTTCTTCAAGATCCTGGATCAAAGGCAACTCATCTTTAAAGGCGCTTCTTTCTTCTTCATAAAAATCTTCATAGAGGATAAGGTTCTTTTGTTCATCAATTTTATAATTTCCTTTCAGCGTAGTAGAACGGCTTACGGAAAGATTCGCCTTATCGGGCGCCAAAGACAATTTCAGATTTTCTATATGTGCATTTTTATCTGAGCTGCTTACGGGTAAGGTTGGGCCAGTATCGATGTCATTATGTGCATTGGTCATCTTATTCGTAAAACCCAGGGTCTTGGTATTGGAAAGGCCTTCGATCTCGGGCGGTACAGCAAAGGGGATATCATAGACCGACTCTAGATTTAAAACCTTGCCTCCACCGGTGAAATAAGCAACCGAGTTGATATCCGCCTCATCCATCACTTCATTCATTTTTACGCCGGTTCTGCTGCCGCTTAATAATATAGAAGCATCGAGGCCGCCTGCTTTTAAGATGCAATATAAAATGAAGGCATTGCTGTGAAAACTATAACTTCCGATGTCAATTTTTTTTGTGAGGGTTTCTATAGAAAAATCCAGCAGCTTGGTATACCTGAATGTATAAAATAATAAGGCGACCTTATCCTCATCGCTAAGATCTTTATACTTAATGCCGATTTGCTTCGCTTTTTTTTCTGCTTCATCAACAATATCATTGAACTGGTGCCTTGCAGCTTTCATCCAGTAGTTATTATAATATTCTGCATTTAAAGAAGAGGTTTTAGCGTCGAATGCGGCATCACCATCAGTTATCTTATTGATCTCACCCGGTTTCTTTGCATTATTTACCCTGCCTAGCATGCCCCTGGCGCCCAGGGAAATATTCATGCGTATAAAAGGCAATTGAAGCCCCGGTGCTACCCAAAGCGATGTTTCAAATGGTGGGATATTGCTTTTTTGAACGTCTACAATAATGTCATTATCATCATCCTTATTTACCCACAGATCGGGGGCGCCATTATAACTATGATAATCTATTGCATATTTTTTTCCCAGTTGCGCATGAAACGAAAGGCTGAGGACGGGCGCATCATCAAAAAGGAATACATGATAGGGCTTTGCACTCAAGTCGTTTGTCAGCGATTGGTCGGTTGCAATAAAATAATCAAGGATATCGCCTGGTTGCAGATCAGGGATGGCAACTTTTGCATTTTTTTCTGAGGACTCATCCTTGGTAAGTACGATATCATCTGCATTTATTTCTTTGATGCTTCCATTGGGCTTTATCACACGTACGCCTACATAAGAAGTGGTTTTATCTACCGAAAAGAAACCACTGCTTTTTTCAAATTGGGTGAAACTTAATTCGGAATATTCGGCCACAGCTGTCTTATCATTCAACTTAACCAGGGCCCTTACTACTTCCGAAATGGTTTGTTCTTTTTTAGTGCCAAAGCCAAAGCCATAAAAAGCGAGCTTGGTCTTGCTGTCAGCGGTAAGCTCGGTATGGTGCGCAATGATGATCTTTGATGCATTGGCATATTGAGCCGGCACTTCTTTTACTTTGAACTGTGGTTTATCCCAAGCCCATACCGACTTGCGCATTTCTTCCGATTCCTTGCGGTATTTCTCGGCATCCTTCGACTGTGCATTTACAGTTGTAAGCGCTGTTAAAAAAAGAAGGGTAACCGATACGATAAATGATCTCATTATGGTATTAATTTTTTTGTGTGAGTACGATCTGCTGGTTATAAAAATTAGTTAGTTGTTCAATATCCTTATCCCATTGCGCAAAGTCGGCGGGCTTTATTTCTGTTTGATTGATGACAACTTCATTTCTGTAGGTGATCTTTCCTGCTATATTATTATAAGATGCAGTAAAACTATACCCCGGTTGTTTTATCAATAACTTTTCTGGCAGGGTGGTTGCGGCCTTTCCCGGGGGCAATTGTATCTCTGTTTCAAAAATGAGGTTATTCTTGAACTGGAACCAGTAAGGTAATTTTCTTTTTGCAAGATCGATCTTGAAATTTTCCAGGTTGCGGCGATTGTCAATATCGAGGTAAGATTCCTTATCAAAAACCGTAAGCACATCTTTCCACAGCACATCATATTCTACTTTCAGGTCTGCGTTGTAGTTGGAAAGATTATCAACCTTTAAATTATTTATCACAAAATTCTGCTTTCCCTCGGATAAAAATTGCTTTAAAGCATTTTCCTGCTTATCCTGTTTAATATCATTTAACTCAGACAATAACCACTCTTTATTCTCTCCTTTCCAAACCTGTACAACATGGCCCCGGAGATTATTGCCATCAATTGAAAACGTCCTCGACTCTGTTGCAGTATTTTGCACGTAAGTGGCCACTGGAACCCGTTCTAATAAATACTGGTCACCATTTTCGATCAATGTTTGCCTGCCTTGTATGCGTTCGGCAATTTCACCAAAGCCGATATATTTTTCTGTTGCATCGAGGAAGACCGGCTTGCCCTTATTCATCCATGCACAGATCATATGATTGTCTACGGACAAAGACGGGGTGCTGTAATCATACGCAATATGTTTGGTACCGATCCAGCATCTCCTTGCATCTAACTTAATGGAACGAAGCATTACTGTTAATAAATTGGCCATTCCTTTACAGTCGCCATATTTTTTCCGGATAACTTCCTGTGCTTTCTCGGGCTTAAAGCCGGCAATGCCATTTTCAAAAGCAATGTACCGTACATTATCCTGCACCCATTGAAAAACAGCCTTTACTTTTTCTTCATCTGTTGTGAGGCCTTTAACGATATCGTCTGTTTTTTCCTTAACTGTTTTTTCATCATTGCCGATCTGCCCTACCAGGTTCTTATACCATTCGTATTGCTCCTTGACCGTATTGAAATAAAGATATTTTTCATCTTTGGGCTGTGCAGATTTGCACAAAACCAAAAGATGCGGCGCAAAATAACTTGGGCCAGGTGCAGCGTGTTCATTGCTCATTGCAGGAAGGTTCTTCATGCTATAAGTATATACCGTTTCGTCGCCATCGGGTGTAATGTTCTTTTGAATATTGTATTGTTTGAAATTATATTCTTTGATCTCCAGCTGCATCCAGGAAGGAACGATCAGTTTAATTTCCTGCTCATCAATTTCCTGGTTGTCTGAAAAATAAATGCTGGAGAAATAATGAGGGTCGAGGGTGGTCTTCTTGAATTTCACTTCTGAAGTGCTGCCCTTTTTCAATAGCGGTAATTGAAAATAGCAAACATGCGCATCAGAATAAAAAATGCCATCACTGTTGTAATACTCATACTTTGGAACAATACCATTTTTTTTAGAGTCGTTTACGTAGATGTTGACATCGTCAATGAGTTCAATGTCATTGTAAAACTCTACAACCGGGATATCCGTTCTGTAGCTGTTACAGGTGTATACCCTGTCGCTTTCTTCTTTTATCAGAACCGGGTGATCGGAATTACCTTTTACAAACCTGAATTCCTTTTCAGACTTACTGATGACAACGTTCTTTTCCTCATCAACATTTGTTTGTGCCGATGAAAACCTTATAACTGTAAGAAGAATAACAAAAAGTAATATTTTTTTCATTCACATTTTTTAGTGGATAAAAGCAAGTCGCCACAACATATAATAGTAACAAAGAAAGGTAAAGTTTTACTATAATAACTCATATAAGGCCCTGAGTTTTTCCCTTGTCATGAGTTTTTCCCAGTCTTTCCCCAACGCATTTTCCCAAAGCGGCTTCATTCCTATGGAAACATCTATCATCTTATTGAATTGTTCATCAGATAACCCGGCACATACATTTTGCGGAATATCTATCTTGTTCTTCTCAACCATGTATTTAAATTCTTTCACACCTTCGGGATAATAATCCTGTAGTTTATCAAACACAATGCAATTGCCGATGCCATGTTTGGTGCCCAGTAAATAACTGAGACCATAACTAACGGCATGGGCTACACCCACCTGGCTATAAGCAATGCTCATGCCTCCGGCATAGGAGGCCATCATTAGCTTGTCATCACTATCTGCATCCCAACCATCTTTATTCACATACACATCCCTGCATAACTGCAAAGCCTTTTCGCCATAACTTTTACTGAATTCGTTCAAATAAGTGCCGTTCAAACTTTCAATACAATGTATATAACAATCCATGCCCGTGTAAAAACGCTGGTTGGCAGGGGCGTTGGCGGTTAATTCCGGGTCCAGCACGATCTGGTCGAAGGGGGTAAAATCAGAATTCATTCCCAACTTTTTTGTGGGGCCGGTTAACACCGTAGTGCGACTTACTTCAGCACCTGTACCACTTAATGTTGGAATACCGGCTTTATATACACCCGGGTTTTTTACAAGGTCCCACCCCTGGTAGTCAGCACTGCTGCCGGAGTTATTCATCATCAATGCAACAGCTTTTGCCAGGTCCATTGCCGAGCCGCCACCGATGCCAATGACACCACTTACATTCCCGAACTCTTCTTTTAGTTGATTTGCCAGGCTGTCTACATAAGTTGTTTTGGGTTCATAAGTAACGTCCACAAAAATTATTTTGTCATGGCCACGAACGGGCACCCTCTTAACAAGGTCTTTGCCGGTAAAAAAATGATCCACTAAAAAGATCATTGGGGCGCCGGATACCCGATGTGGCGCAATGATCTCATCGAGCTGGTTAAATGAGCCGCGACCATAAATAACATAGCCTACCATCTTAAAATTTCTGAATGCCATTACTGAATTTTTGGTGCCACTAAATTAGTGAAAAAGCCACAGAAGGGGAGAAAAGGGCTTGGCCAAAGATCCCGCAGGTAGCTTGAGTTTTTTTTGCCTGTGGCCAAAATAATCAGCAGGGATATTGGCAGAATAAAAAAAATAAATCAACTTGGTACAAATAAAATATATGAACGAACCCGAACAATCCGTAGAACACCGCTTTGAACCGGCACAAACGGATAAGGCAATGAATGCATCCGGCAGCAACCTGTATCTTACTTATGGTATCATCGGGATTAATGTACTGGTCTTTATTTTAATGGCGATAAATGGTGCAGGCATTTTGGAAACTAATGGTATAGAGCAGATAAAATGGGGAAGTAATTATAGTCCGCTTACTTTAAGCGGCGATTGGTGGCGCCTTATTACCAATGTGTTCATTCATTTTGGGATCATTCACCTGTTAATGAATATGTACTGCCTTTACACGGTTGGTATCTACCTGGAACCCATGCTGGGCAAGGCAAAATATGCAACGGCTTATTTATGTACGGGTGTATTGGCAAGTATTGTAAGCCTTTGGTGGCATAAGGAAGGCGTGAACAGTGCGGGTGCATCGGGCGCCATATTTGGCATGTATGGTTTGTTTTTGGCATTGCTTGTAAGTAACCTGATACCTAAGCAAATAAGACAGCCGCTACTCCAAAGTATCGGCATCTTTATCGTATATAATTTGGCTTATGGCATGAAAAGCGGCGTAGATAACTCTGCGCATGTTGGCGGACTGGTGAGCGGCTTTATCATAGGGTACCTGTACGTACTTAGCATTAAGAAAGAAAGGCAAACAGAAAGTACAACGCGGGTATTGCCCCTGGTATTATTGATTACTGCAGGTATCGCATTTGCGTATTTAAGTGATAATAAACAAGCTGGTGACAAAAGAAATGCCCTCTTAAATGAAATAAACAGCGCCGGTTATGCAGATGCTGATAAGTTTGAAAAAGCACTTTCAACTTTTGATCAAATGCACCAAAGGGCAGATTCTGTTTTTAAGGATACGGCCCAAACCGATGAAGTGCTAAAACAAAAAATAAATGACGTTGCGATCCCGCAATGGAAAGAAGCGGATACATTAATGGGCGAAACAAAAAATTATAATATTTCTGCTCCTTCACATTCAAAGGCCGATAAAGTGCGAGCGTATATTCAACTGAAGCTACAGGAGATGGAGTTGTTTAACCAGCTCATAGACACAAAGAAGCAGGAAGAATTCACTCCAAAGATCATAGAGATGAGAGCAAAAGAGGGTTCGTTGTTTGATGAAATACTAAAGATGTAACCTGTACCAGCTTTTATTTCAGTAGTGAAACTGCCCGTATTAAATCCTCGGGTGTATCGATCTCGATGCCCATATATTCTGTGACGATCATTTTAATTGGCACACCATTTTCCAGGTAACGGAGACATTCAATTTTTTCAATGGCTTCCAGTGGCGTGACCTCCCAATTGGTAAAATTGATGAGCGCCGGTTTGCGGAAAGCGTATACGCCGATATGTTCATAATAAACAGGCGTAATATTTTTGTCTCTTTGATACGGGATCGCACTGCGACTAAAGAATAGCGCATTATTATTTTTATCAACTGCAACTTTTACATAGTTGGGGTCGCTGATGAACTTTTCTTCTTTTAATACCTGCATCAGGGAAGCCACTTCTACCTTATCATCATCAAATACTTTCAATAGTTTTTCTAATGGTTCTTTTTGCACAAAGGGTTCGTCGCCCTGAACATTCACAACAATATCAACCTCTATCTTTGCCACAGCTTCTGCAATACGGTCACTGCCGCTTTCGTGTTCCCGGGTACTCATAATAGCCTTGCCGCCATGAGTAGTAATTTCTTTAAAAATAATTTCACTGTCGGTTACCACTACCACCTCATCAAACAAACCGGTTGCAACGGTATTATCATAAGTATGGCGGATAACGGTTTTATTCCCCAGCACCTGCATCAGTTTGGCCGGAAAACGGGTAGCAGCATAACGTGCCGGTATCATGGCGATTTTTTTCATTCTTCAATTTCTTCATTATAGGGAAGGTTGTTGTCGGAACTGTCTTCCGGAAGGTGTTTATTTTCCCACCCACAATTATTACAATGATAAACGAAATCAACAGCGGCAGCAGGAGTAAAAATCAAACCTATTAAAACTCGTGCCAGGTAACCCTTAGGCCCTGGTTTTGGTATGCGCACTATCTGGTTCATACGGCATAACGGGCATTTCACAGAATTTATATAATCCTCTTCAAACCGCTTCAGTAATGCCATCGCTTCTTCTGCATCCGTATCCTTTATTACCAGTTTTATATCTCCATATAAATTAGAGAGGCCCGGATTAAGGCCGGCCATATTTTCATTCAACAAATAACACTCAATTCCTGCGTCCTGTAATTTAGTTAGGATGATGTGGGCATCAAAGTAGCTGTCAAATGTTTTGAGTACAACGGTGTTCATTTATATAGGGTTATCTTCCGTAATCATCACCAAAATCTTCGGCATATTTTTCATAACGCTTGATGAGGGTAATATTCTTTTTTTCAATTTCCGTAAGATCCTTTTTTACATCCACAGTATTGGGAATATACCAATCCTTATCTTCAAACATTTCGCGTAAATTCTTCTTTTTAAAACAGTAGCCATGCCTTGCAAAGATCTCATTGCGCATGGTCTGCAGGTCTTCTTTATTCAAATTTGAAACATCATCTTCAGTCAATTCCCTTTTTGATGCATCCGGGTATTGCCCAACATCAACAAGGTACCTAAAGGCACGGCGCGTGAGTGAAAAATCCTTTGGCCCCAGGTGTGCATCCGGGACATTAGGTTTCCAGTTACCGGAAACAACATCGGGTTGTTTGGTATCGATGATAAAATTAAAAACGCCGTCGTACTTATCATCACCGGGCTCTTTGGCGTTGATGGTATATTTTCCATCTGTAAGTTTTGCAATGCCTGCAAAAGGGCGATCATTACCACCCACTACACTTCTTCCTTCAATGGTATCGTTAACGGCCCTGGTGATCAGCAGCGTGATCTTATTGGTGCCAAAATCACCAACATAAGAGCCGATCAATTTTGCAAGGTCGACAGCAGCAGTTGATAATTCTGAGCCAGGTGTTTTATCATCCGTATTTTTTGATTTAGGTTTACAACCTGTAAAAAGCAAAAAACACAGGAGGGCGGGAAAGAGGATTCGTTTCATACTTTTTTGTTTTACGTAAAGTACAATTTTGACAGCAACACGCAAAAACATATTCAGGATATTTCTTTTATCTGCCCTGGCATTTTTTTCTTTCCTAATGCTGCGGATCATCTTTATTTATATACCCGTACAAACCAATGTGGGATTCCTTCAACTGAAGCAGGCATACATCCATATCACTGCCTGGAAGATCGCTTTTTTTGTACACGTATTCAGCAGCCTGTTTGCCTTGCTGGCGGGCTTTACACAATTCTCAAAAAGGCTTCTTAAAAAAAGACCGGCCCTGCACCGGACTTTTGGATATATGTATGTGATCGATGTTTTAATGGTAACGGGCCCCGCCGGTTTACTAATGAGTTTTTATGCCAATGGCGGAATATCTTCCCGCATTGCATTTGTGCTGCTTTC
>JANYIM010000078.1 GCA_025362055.1 Bacteroidota bacterium | reverse complement strand
AGGATCTCCACGAAAACTAAAGGTGAACGAGATAGTATATGATCTCTCTGGAAACATAAAGGTAAACGGAAACCGAATGGTCACGTGGAGATGCTTCGTATCTCAGCATGACAGTCTCCGTTGGTAGGTTTTCGTTGAGATGCTGCATTCTTCCCGCAGCATGACAGACCATTCGTTTCCTAAAACTGTAAATACACCGGCATGATAGGTTCTGCAGTTTTTATCTGCATGAATATGCACACCATCACCAACGCAATAAGCAGGTACCCCCACAAAGGAATTTTTGACAAAGCGATCTTTATCTTTTCTTCTACAGAATGCGGTACAAAGTGTAATACAAAACCGATCAGCATGATGTATAATACATTGTGGTAATTGGCAAAAAGGTCTTTCCAGGAAGCAGCATCAAAATTGGTGAATACCTGGTTCAGCATCATTTTTGAATCGGCCAGGGAAGATGATTTAAAAAATACCCAGCAAAAACACACAAAATGAAAGGTCAGGAATATGCCCAATGCCTTTAATACTAAATTAGCGGTGTTTATTTTTAATTTGGAAGCAATGTATAGTTTTGCTTTATCAATACTCAATGCTACACCGTGTAAACCTCCCCAGATGATAAAATTCCAGTTGGCCCCATGCCAAAAACCTCCCAGCAACATGGTAATGAATAAATTGATATAGGTCCGTATCTTTCCTTTTCGGCTACCCCCCAACGGTATGTACAGGTAATCCCTTAACCAGCTGGAAAGGGAGATATGCCATCTTCGCCAGAATTCCGTTATGGAACTACTTTGATAAGGCGATAAAAAGTTAGGGGGGATATTGAAGCCACACCATTTTGCGATACCGATGGCCATATCGGAGTAGCCCGAAAAATCGCAGTATATCACCAATGCATAGCCATACACACCCAGCAAACATTCCAATCCTACATGCTTTGACGGGTCGTCAAAAATATAGCCTACCAGGTTGGCGCTGATAAAATCAGAAATGACGATCTTTTTGAACAGCCCCGAAAAGATGAGGTAAAAGCCCGAAGCAAAATCTTTTTTACTTACAAAATAGGGCTTATCCAATTGGGGTAAGAAATCTGCTGCCCTTACGATCGGGCCCATCATCAGTTTTGGAAAAAAAGACAGGAAATATAAATAGTCTATGAACCTGGTGACGGGTTTAAAATGGCCCCGGTACACATCCACCGTGTAACTTAAGTTCTCAAAAGTGTAAAAGGATATGCCTACGGGCAATATCAAATTCAACGGATGTAGTTTTCCCGAACCAAAGTCATTGATGACCTGGATGAAAAAATTGGTATACTTAAAATAAAAGAGCAGGCCAAGGTTCAATACAACACTGATCACCAATAATAATTTTTTCCTTCCGCCATTTTTAGTTTTGTAAATAGTATTGGATAATATAAAATCGGCTACCGCAGAAAATAATACCAGGCCAACATACCAGCCACAGGCCTTATAAAAAAAGTATAGGGAGAAGAACACAAACGTATAGATCCTACCGCTGCGGTTACCGGCCACCAATGAATAGGTAATGATAAAAGCAGCAAAGAACCAGATAAAGAAACCACTGTTAAATAAAAGCGGTTCCTTTGGATTATAAGCAAGTTTTTCTATTATGCTGGTAAGATCAAGGGCAGGCATGTTACGGTTTATTAATAGTGAATATTAAAAGGTAAAACAGGCATATCATTAGTTTCCATACACACTGTAAAGGCATCAAACAACCAATCGGCAAACATCGTGTAACCCTTGCCGGTAAAGTGAACCCTGTCCGGCGCGGCCATTTTCTTCTGGAACCAGGTGTTCACCGAATAAGGTCCACCCATCACCTGGTATAAATTCCAGTAGGCCAGGCCATGATCGTTTGCATATTTAATGATCTCGTTCACCACGTACTGCAATTCCGGCAACTCCATATACATTCCTGCTACTGCGTTCATCCTAAGGGCATCCGAAGGTGTGGTGAGGAGTATTGAGGATTGCGGCGACAATGTCTTTACTTTTTGCACAAGGTGGTCGATCTTCTCAGCAAATTTTACCCTTGAAGAACCGGAGAATGCATCATTGGTACCCAGGGAAATGATCACCAGGTCGGGCCTTTCGCGTATCAATTGATTATCCAATTCAGCCAGTTCATCATAATCTGCATACTTGGTGCCGATCTTACAGAATACCTGGAAATTGAAAAATAAATTCCCATGGAATTTTTGTGCGTAAAACGAATTCAGCTTTTCCATGAAATGCTCTGAGAAAAAGCCGGATTTTACATGGGAGTCGCCGATATGCAATACTTTGATCAGTGTCAGTGAAGAATCTGTTTTTCGTATTTTATTTTTCAAAGGCTGCAGTTCAGACCTGTTAGAGATCTGGTTGACCTGGTTCTGTGTAACATTGCTGTTATAAGTCATTCCAGGAAGACCGGCAGTAGTTTTAAACTGAAGTTTATTTTTTGTTATAAATGAGAACAATAAAATAAAGCTACTTAATAACATGCTTTTCATATTCCTGGTATTCTTTCATGATTGCATTAAATATAAATCCAGCCATCTTCGTTGCACCCAGGCTTGTTGGATGCGTATAATCCTTCCTGGCAAAGGTTGTATCTCCACTTACCCAACGAACAATTGCATCCTCTCCTCCCATTGCATTATACAAATTAAAAAAATCCATACCAATATTTTTTGACATGGCATATTGTGCATCTATCAGTGGTACTACCCCCTTTTCGGTATGCCAGGAGCCGTTATAACTATATCCTTTATCGGCAGTGGAGATCAACAGGAAACTCGTTTCCGGAAAAGCATCTTTTATTTTTTGCAATGTGGGTTGCATTTTTTTTGTATACCACCTGTAATCAGTCGAATAAGGGTCATACAAAAGATTGGGGCCATAATGAAAGATCAGCAGGTCATAAGGTCTTGTTGCCTGTACCTGTTTCAAATAATTCTCCGAAAAATAATTCAATTCAACACCACTGATACCACGGAAAGAAAAATTATCCAACACTATGCCGCTGTCTCCTTCAAAAGCTGCACCATATAATGGTATAGCCGTTGACGTGATGCTTATCTTTACTTCTTTAGGGTCGCTCGTTCTTACTTCCAGTTTATTAACAGAATCAATGGCATGTACAGGAAAAGATACCTCATTAACGTTGATGTTCGCATAAGCATTACTGCTATCTGTTGATGCCCCGAATAGTACATATACATTGCTGAAACTATCCAGCCCCAGCTGCTTAACAGGCTTATAGGTGACCGTACTGTTCTTTGCTGAAAAGAAGCTGTGGCCTGATATGAATAAATTGCCCGAAGCTTTATCATCCGATTTATAGCTTACGTCATTCCAGTTGGAAGAAAAAGAATGGGTAATAGTTTGTCTGAAACTTGCAACTACGGAAGTTACTGGTACGAAACCCACCCCACTACCTCCAAAGTACTCCTGGAGTAGCCTTCGAAGGTCTTTTGTAACCTGGTCTCCTTCGATCATGGAATCCCCAAAATACCCGATGCGTATTTTTTTTCTTTTCTTTTCTTTTAATTCCCGCAGGCGGTTGAAAAAATAAAATAATGCGGCGGGTTCAGTCGAATTATTGATCAGGCCCTGGTAAGTAGTGTAATCTCTCAATTCTTCTTTACCATTTACAGTATTCCCATTTTTGTTTTTTCCTTTTATAATAATATGCTGCTTGGAATGATCCCTTAATACGTCAGACAAGATATCCAATGGCCTGAAACCGGGGCCCGCAATACCCGGCTTCCATTCAAATAAAAGGGTAGCGGCAACTAAGATCAAAAGAAAAAAAATGTTGAAGAGTAGTACGTATCGTTTATAGTTCATTGTCTGAAGAAATTCATCGTTTATCATATTGATACAACCTGTGCTTTTTAATTATATTGGTTATCCTGCTGATCCATACTCCTTTGGCTCCGGCATAATTGGCATGGTTCATGGCAACCAGCCATTTTTGATAACTCATATTATCCTTCAGGCTGTAATAAAAACCCTTTCTTGAAACGATACCGCAAAAATCACTGTAAGAATCTTCGGGAGTGGCATACTGCTTATATGCGGAGTGTCTTTTTTTAAGTCTATTCCTTCCCGTTACCCCAAAATAATTATTTAGCTGTTTACAATTCTTACTGGTGCCGCTGCCCGACTCCAGGATGGAAACGCCCAGGATGATGGAGATGGGGATACCATATTGCAGTGACAGGTCTTTTGCAACCGGTAAGAACCGGTCTATGTATTGGGTGATCACTTTTTGGCCACTACATATATTAATGCCAAGTAGTAATACGGCAATAAACGTTACCTTAAGTTTATTGCCGTATTACTAC
>JANYIM010000029.1 GCA_025362055.1 Bacteroidota bacterium | reverse complement strand
ACAATTCAACGGTTTGCCCCGTAAGCTAAACACCGCCTGCGTTTCCACACTCCTTGCCTTGGTGATGCTGCCACTGGCACTATCGCCTTCCGTGATAAAAATGGTGCTTTCTTTTTGTTTCTCCGTTATCTTATCCTTGTCCTTACCCGTAGCTTCGTCATTGTAATGAAATTTACAATCACGTAATTTTTTATTGTGCAGGTTTGCTTTTTTTGCCCGTTCATTGGCAAGTTTTTTTATGCCTGCCAGTTCTTTGCGTTCTTTTTCATTCTGTTCGATCCTTCTCTTTAATGCCTCGGCCGTTGTTGGATTGCGGTGCAAATAATTATCCAGTTCCTTAGCTAAAAAGTCACCGATGAAATTGCGCATGGAAGGCCCGCCTTCAAACACAGTTTGAGATCCCAGCTTTGTCTTGGTCTGACTTTCAAAAACGGGTTCCTGTACACGAATGCTCAATGCAACGCAGATACTGCCGCGGATATCCGAAGCATCATAATCCTTTTTATAAAAATCGCGGATCGTTTTTACATAACCTTCCCTGAAAGCCGCTAAGTGGGTACCACCTTGCGTTGTAAACTGCCCGTTCACAAAACTATAATATTCTTCCCCGTAAGAATTTTCGTGCGTAAGCGCTATTTCAATATCCTCGCCTTTCAAATGGATGATGGGATAACGGATCTCGTCCTCATTCGTCTTACGCTGCAGCAGGTCAAGCAAACCGTTCTTACTAACATAACGTTTGCCATTGAGGTTCATCACCAGTCCTGCATTCAGGTAACAATAATTCCAGAACTGGTTATCCAGGTATTCCTGTACAAAATGAAATTTCTTGAACACCGAATCATCCGGGATAAAAGTTACCAATGTTCCGTTCTCTTCGGTGCTTTTTGCTTCTTTGTACTCTTTGAGCAAAATACCTTTTTCGAATTCCGCAGTTTTTTCCTTTCCTTCCCTGATCGCAGTAACTTTAAAATAATTGCTCAATGCATTCACCGCCTTGGTACCTACGCCATTCAATCCAACACTTTTTTGAAATGCCTTGCTGTCGTATTTGGCACCCGTATTTATCTTGCTCACCACATCCACTACTTTACCTAACGGTATGCCACGACCGTAATCCCTGACAGTGATCGTTTTGCCTTCGATGGTAACGTCCACATGTTTTCCATAACCCATGGTATGTTCATCAATGCAATTGTCGATCACTTCTTTTAAGAGCACGTAGATCCCATCATCCGGACTGCTTCCATCACCAAGTTTACCAATATACATGCCAGGACGCAGGCGAATATGTTCCCGCCAGTCGAGGCTCCGGATGGAGTCTTCGGTATAATCAAATAGATCTTTCTCTGCCATTCTTTGTTACCAGCTTTTGTTTTTCAATTAAACATTGTCTTCCCCGCAGCGGTGCTCTCTTGTGCCAAGTACCCTTAATCAGAAAAAATAGGATGCAGATAATCATGATGATCTGCATTCCATACAACGTGCGAATATAGCTGAATGGAAGGAGTTTTGATAGGGTTGAATTATCCACATGAAAGCGCAAAATGTGCGAAAAATAAATTGGGTTCATAATATAAAGGCCCGTAAGTTTTTCACGAAGTACACAAAGTCTTTCTGCACTTCGTGAAAATGCCTTTGTGCATCTTTGTGGTAGAAAACGTAGCTTTATGCAAATCATTTTATATGGATCTTGATCTCACCGGCAAGACAGCGATTGTTTGTGGAAGCACACAGGGACTAGGCTATGCCAGTGCTGTTGAACTTGCGTTATTGGGCTGTTCTGTTGTATTGATGGCCCGCAATGAAGAAAAACTGAAGGAGGTTATAAAGAACCTGCACATTTCAAAAGGGCAGGCGCATCGTTATCTTGTAGCTGATTTTACCGACACTGCCGCAGTTAAAAAAGCGATTGACGTATTCGTGCAAAGCAATACCGTACATATCTTAATAAATAATACCGGCGGGCCTTCCGGTGGGCCCGTATTAACTTCCAATGCCGAAGAATTCTTATCCGCATTTAACAATCATCTTATCAATAACCATCACCTGGTACAAGCAGTTGTTCCGGGAATGAAGGCTGCGGGCTTTGGAAGGATCATCAATATTATTTCCACTTCGGTTAAAATACCCATTGCCGGTTTGGGTGTAAGCAATACCATTCGCGGTGCCGTGGCCAATTGGTCAAAAACACTGGCAACAGAATTAGGCCCATTTGGCATAACGGTAAATAATGTATTACCCGGTTTTACCAAAACCTCGAGGGCAGATTATGTTATCAGCAACAAGGCTAAAAGTCAAAATAAAACGGAAGAAGCCATCATGGCCGAGTTGGTGGCTGAAATACCGGCAGGAAGGATCGGGCAACCCGAAGAGTTTGGTGCTGCGGTGGCTTTTTTATGTTCGCCTGCAGCTGCATATATCAATGGTACTAACCTGCCTGTTGATGGAGGAAGACTGGGATGCCTGTAAGGGAAAATGTGTAAAACCTACCGCATAAATATTTTATTTTAGAAATTATATTAGATACTTTGCCAAATACTATTCAACCAAAACAAATAAAATGAAACTATTCAAACTATCATCCGTTGTTGTATTATTATTCGCAATGCTTTTTACAGGTTGTAAAGGCAAAGCCGCCAAAGACCAGATCGTTAACAAATGGAAATTAACAGCTGTGTCGGGCGATGGAGCTAAAGAAATGCCGGAGGCCGAGAAAAAAGATATGATCGATAAATTAGCGGTAGAGTTCTCCAAAGACGGCAAATGCAGCATGAGTGGCGAAGGTGATACGCCTAAAACCGGCACTTATACCTTAAGTGATGATGGAAAAACATTGATAATGACACAGGCTGGAGATAGCAAAGGCGAACAAATGGATATCAGTGAATTAAGTGATAGCAAACTGGTCATGACTGCAATCAAAGATAAAATGACACTGACCTTCGAACACAAATAAATGGCGTTCAACAGGCCAATAAGATCACTAAAAAAACCTTACAATGAAATTAGCAAAATTATTTACTGCAGTATTGCTATTTGCAACTGTAGCGATGGTAAGTTGTAAAAGCAAAGCTGCAAAAGAACTGATCGCCAACAAATGGAAATTAACAGGTATCTCAGGTGAAGGCGGAAGCGGGATATCTGAAGCACAAAAAAAAGATATGATAGATAAGGTGGTGATGGAACTCACTAAAGACGGCAAATGCAGCATGAGTGGAATGGGCGATACACCAAAGACCGGCACTTATACCTTAAGCGAAGATGGAAAGACATTATTGTTGCTGCGTGACGGTCATGATAAACCCGATCCGCAGATCATCAATGAATTGACTGAAAGCAAATTGGTCATTATAGAAGATAAAAGCAAAATGCAAATGACCTGGTCGGCCAAATAAATTATTCCCGTAATCAATTTATATCAACCCACTTCAAATAAAAATGATGAAATTATTTACCGCTCTGCTGTTGTTGATAACAATAGCGATGGCCAGCTGCAAAGACAGATCTGCCAAAGACCTTGTTCTAAAAAAATGGAGTATCAAGGAGATGTCGGGTAAAGGTGTTGAAAGCATCCCCGATTCTTTAAAGAAAAAAATATACGCCAACGCAACAATGGAATTTATGAAAGACGGCAAATTCATAAGTTCCGGCCTGGATAACAGTGATAAAAAAGGCACTTATTCAATAAGTGAGGATGGCAAGACCATGATCAGCACCAATGAAGGCGATACTTATTCAGATACGCTCAATATTCTTGAAATAACAACAGACAGGCTGATAATGGAAGACAAAAAA
>JANYIM010000045.1 GCA_025362055.1 Bacteroidota bacterium | reverse complement strand
CCAAACCATCTTAAGTGGTATGGGTGAGTTGCACCTGGAGATCATCGTAGACAGGATGCGCAGGGAATTTAAAGTGGAGATCAACCAAGGTGCACCGCAGGTGGCTTATAAAGAAGCATTCCAGAATACAATTGAACATCGTGAGATACTTAAAAAACAAACTGGTGGTCGTGGTAAATTCGCCGATATCATTTTTGAGATCGGACCTGCTGACGAAGAATTCCTAAAAGAAGGTAAGAGCAGTTTCCAGTTTGTGAATGGTTTGTTTGGAGGTAGTATTCCAAAAGAATTTGTACCAGCTATTTCAAAAGGGTTTGAAACAGCCATGACAACAGGTGTATTGGCAGGTTACCCGATGGTGAGTATGAAAGTAAGAGTATTTGATGGTAGCTTCCACCAGGTGGATAGTGATGCGATGAGCTTTGAATTGTGTGCTAAGCAAGGCTACCGTGAATCAGGTAAAAAAGCAAAACCTGTTTTACTGGAACCGATCATGAAAGTGGAAGTTCTTACACCAGATCAATACATGGGTGATGTAACGGGTGATCTTAACCGCCGCCGGGGTATGCTGGAAGGTATGGATAGCAAACATGGTGTGCAGGTCATCAAAGCAAAAGTACCCTTGAGTGAGATGTTTGGTTATGTAACACAATTGCGTTCTTTATCAAGCGGACGTGCTACTTCTACCATGGAGTTCAGTCATTACGCCCCTGCCCCAAGTAGTATTGCAGAAGAAGTGATCGCCAAGCAAAAGGGTAAAGTGAAAGTGGACGATTAATAGCGCCCCATCGGAAGACTCCCCTCAGGAGACTTTTAAAATAGAACCCCATTCTGAAAAGAGTGGGGTTTTTTTATCCCCGCTCTGAAGAACGGGGCAATACAGAAGAACGGGGCAATACAGAAGATCGAGGCAATTCAGAGCGAGATAACTCAAATAGTTTAATTAATATCCTGCCTTGGCGCCACCGATATTTTCAATAGGGTGCCAGGTGGTTTTTATTTCCTGGAAGTCCATGATGAAATAAGGAGATTGTGCTTCATCAGCAAGCCATTTTACCTTATCATACAAAACGATCCGCTTTACATTCAATGCAGATCTTTCCTTTATCATTTGCTGCGTTGCTGCATCGGCTTCGCAATATGCTGTTGCATTTACATCCATGTGGTCGGCAAAATAAGGAGCCAGTTCCGCAACTTTTCCTGTAAGGATATTCACTACTCCTCCGGGAAGATCAGAACTGTTAAGTACTTCAGCGAAGGTTACAGCACACAATGGTTTTGCATTGGATGCAAGTACTATACAGGTATTACCACCCGCGATAATGGGGGCAATTAAAGAAACCAATCCAAGTAATGAATCATTTTGAGGTGCAATGGCAGCAACCACGCCCGTGGGTTCGGGAACAGAAAAATTAAAATGGGGAGAGGCAACAGGATTTACTGAACTGTATAATTGCTGAAACTTATCACACCAACCACTGTAATAGATCAAACGGTCGATGGCAAGATTTACTTCTTTTTCTGCCTGCAGTTTTGTAGCATCCTGTTTCATCAACTCATCAATGAACTGTGCCTTCCTTCCTTCCAGCATTTCTGCGGCACGATAGAGGATCTGCCCGCGATTGAATGCTGCTCTTCCGCTCCATCCGCCAAATGCATTCCTGGCGGCGCCAACTGCGTCCCTGAAATCTTTTCTTGACCCCAGGCAAACATTTGCCAATTTTTCATTCTTATTATTTGTCGCCACATAGTATCTTCCAGATTCCGTTCTTGGGAATTGCCCACCAATGTAGATCTTATATGTTTTTAAAATTTCGAGTCTTTTTTCAGTTGTAGCCATAATAAATGTTTTAAACGATGTTCACGTAAGCAGCTAATCCATGTAATCCACCTTCTCTTCCATAACCACTTTCTTTATAACCACCGAAGGGAGAAGTAGGATCGAATTTATTAAATGTATTTGCCCAAACCACACCTGCTCTTAATTTGGTGGTCATGTTAAATATCTTGGAACCCTTGTCCGTCCATACTCCAGCAGAAAGGCCGAAAGGGGTATTATTTGCTTTTTCAATTACTTCATCATCCGTTCGGAAACTTTGAATGGCCAATACAGGCCCAAAAATTTCTTCCTGTGCGATCCTGTTTGATTGCGCAACATTTGTAAAAATGGTTGGCCTGCAGAAAAAACCTTTGCGTGGTATTGAACAGGAACTTTGGTACATTTCTGCTCCTTCCTGCTGGCCGATCTTCAAATATTTATTGATCGTTTCCAATTGTTGCCTGGAGTTAATGGCGCCGATATCTGTATTCTTATCCAAAGGATCACCCACAATCATCGTTTCCATCCTGTCTTTTAATTTTCTAACCACTTCTTTAAAAACAGATTCCTGTACATACAATCGTGAGCCCGCACAACATACATGGCCCTGGTTAAAGAATATCCCGTTGATGACGCCTTCCACTGCCTGGTCGAGCGGGGCATCATCAAAAATGATATTGGCAGCTTTGCCACCCAATTCCAGTGTTGCTTTTTTATTGGTTCCTGCAATGGCACGTTGAATGATCTTTCCAACATCGGTTGAACCGGTGAAAGCAATTTTATTGATATCAGGATGATTCACGATCGCAGCACCGGTAGCACCGGCCCCTGTAATAATATTTACAACACCTGGCGGAAGATCCGCTTCCTGTATGATCTCAGCAAGTTTTAAAGCTGTAAGGGGCGTGGTCTCAGCAGGTTTGAGAACAACGGTATTGCCGGTTGCCAAGGCCGGAGCAATTTTCCATGCGGCCATCAACAAAGGAAAATTCCAGGGAATAATCTGTCCTGCTACACCCAATGGTTGAGTTGTACGGTTAGGGAATGCGTATTCCAGTTTATCGGCCCAGCCTGCATAATAAAAGAAATGATTGGCGGCTGTGGGCACGTCAAAATCGCGACTTTCTCTTATTGGTTTTCCACCGTCCAGTGATTCGATGATGGCAAATTCTCTAGCTCTTTCCTGTATCATCCTGGCAATGCGGTAAATATATTTTGCCCTTTCTTTTGCAGGCATTTTTTTCCACACATTATCGTATGCTGCTCTTGCTGCTTTCACTGCCCTGTTCACATCGGCCTGGTTTGCTTCTGCCACTTCTGATAATTTTTCTTCAGTAGCAGGGTTAATGGTGCCAAAATATTTTTTGCTCAATGGTTTTTCAAATTTACCATTGATGAACAGATCGTATCGTGGATCTATTTTGGCTGCACTCTTACTTTCGGGTGCAGGAGCCAAATTCCTTGCAGAATCAAATTTTAATTTTATTGTATTGCTCTTTTTGGTTGCCATTTGTAACGTTTAAATCGTTTAAGGGATTTTAGCGTTTAATACGTTTAAGGGTTTAAAACCATCAAACCATTAAACGTATTAATCTATCGAAAAATAATTCGCTGATTGGTACACGCCTGTCTTCTGTTTCATTAATTGCATCAATATATCGTTGGCCAGGCTGCTTGCGCCAAACCTGAACCAGTGGTTATTCATCCATTCTTCTCCCAGCACTTCATTCAGCATCACTAAATAATGTAAGGCCAGCTTTGATTTAGAAATGCCACCGGCGGGCTTCATGGCAATGCGTTTGCCGGTCTTATAATAAAAATCCCTGATTGCTTCCAACATCACTAAAGTAACAGGCATTGTTGCAGCAGGAGAAATTTTACCAGTAGATGTTTTAATGAAATCTGCTCCGGCATACATGGCAATATCACTGGCTTTACGCACTTTATCATAGGTAACCAATTCACCTGTTTCCAGGATCACTTTCAATCTTGCTTCACCACAGGCTTCTTTGATCGCAGCGATCTCATCAAATACAAAATTATATTCACCCTCTAAGAATTTCCCTCTTGAAATTACCATGTCCACTTCATCTGCCCCCTGTGCCACTGCAAATTTTGTATCGCGGATCTTTATGTCACGTGGTGCCTGCCCGCTGGGAAAGGCTGTTGCTACAGAGGCTACTTTTACACCAGTGCCTTCCAATGCTTTCTTAGCTACTTTTACCATGGATGGATAAACGCAAATAGCCGCTACCGTAGGTAAGTCGGGATAAGAATCGTGTAAATGAATAGCTTTATAACAAAGCTGTTTTACTTTCCCATCGGTATCCTTCCCTTCCAGGGTGGTAAGGTCGATCATGTTCAACGCCAACTTTAAACCATTTATCTTGGTTTCATTCTTAATGCTTCGTTTGGTAAAGCGGGATGCCCTCTCTTCAATTCCTACCTGGTCAACATGCGGAGAGACTGAAAAATCGGGGATGAATTTTGTTGCGATCATTTGTTCATTTTTAAGCCTATAAGGCCTTACTGATTTTTTTTAAACATATTGGGGTTTGATAAGACCTTATAGGTTTAGGCTGTTAATATTTCCAGTGCTTTAATAATTAATTGTTCAACCGTTGCATCACTGTCTTTCGAAAACTGCTGAACCACCCGGTTGGCCACGATCGCATTTACACTCAGGCAATCATGCCCCATTAATTTGCCCAGACCATAAATGGCCGATGTTTCCATTTCAAAGTTAGTGATCCTGTGATTATTGAAACTAAAATCAGTTAAACGATTGATAAAGCCGGGATTGCTTAATCCCAGGCGTAAGACCCTTCCCTGCGGTCCATAAAAGCCGGGACAGGTCACTGTAATTCCTTTATGAAAATCTGAACCGAATTTCTTAAGCAATAGCTGGCTTCCCTTGAATGCATAAGGATTGGTAATACTAGTATCTAATTGTGTTTGCGCAATGAATGCATTTGCCATTTCTTTTTCATCGGTATTTTTTTCATACGCATAAAAATTAAGAAGGTTATCGAGGCCTAATCCGTGGGTAGAAGCAACAAAACTATCTACGGGTATGTCGGCCTGTAAAGAACCCGAGGTTCCAAAGCGAATGATATTTAGTTTTGTGAATTTTGTCTTGATCATCCTTGTGGTAAAATCAATATTGGCGAGTGCATCCAGTTCATTGAGTGCAATGTCAATATTATCGGGGCCAATACCTGTTGACAATACGGATAATCTTTTGGTACCGATATAACCGGTGTGAGTAATAAATTCACGGTGCTGTAACTGGTGTTCGATCCGGTCGAAATGCTTGCTTACTTTTTTAACCCGGTCGGGATCACCCACAACGATCACCGTATTGGCCAGTTCTTCGGGCCGCAGGTTGAGGTGATAGATGGCACCCCGATCATTAATGATCAATTCCGATTCAGCAATTCTTTGCATGATTGATATTTTGCTTGAATAAATGCTTTAATTCAACGCCCTGGTGAATAGACAAAGATAGCACGATTGCTTAATTAACTTCATCAAAGCAGGCGATAGCATTCAAATGCGGGAACTGTTCTTATTTACAGTCAGCTATGTATAGCGACAGCATTATTTTATCCCGTATTTATATTTATAACGTTCAAACAATTGTTTTTGTTTATTGTCTAAATTGATCTCACGGCCCTGGATGAATACCTGTGTTACCAGGTTGCTCTTCATGTCTAAGATATCTCCGTCGCAGACAACAATATTAGCGTCTTTCCCTTTTTCCAGTGAACCTGCTTTATCATCTATGCCTAATATTTTTGCAGCATTCAAAGTGACGGAGCTCAAGGCTTCCTCTTTGGTTAAGCCATAAGCAGCCATTGTGCCTGCTTCAAAAGGTAGGTTGCGTTGTTGCCAGTAGCCATCACCTGCATCCATGCAAATGGTGAATAATACGCCGGCTCTTTGTAAAGCAGCGCCTGTTTTATACGGCTGGTCTACATCATCATCATCAGTAGAAGGCAAGCTATGTGGTTCTGATAAAATGACTGCCATATTATTTTCACGAAGGATGTCTGCAATGATCCAGCTATCACTACCACCAACGATCACCGTTTTAAAACCAAACTCTTTTGCAAAATCAATAGCGATCATCATTTCCTTTACGAGGTCGCAATGCACAAATAAAGTTTGTGTTTTATTGAAGAGCCCTTTTACGGCTTCAAATTTTAAATTGACGGGAGAAGGATTAGTGTTGGCGAGATATGCTTTTGCTTCCCGGAAAAATTTACGGATATTCTCAATCCTGTCGAGCCCTGCTTTTACAGGATCTTCCTGTTCTGCGTTCTGCCTGCGCCTTCCTCCACCGAACTGGTTGGGGCGGTTTACCAATGCGGGCATATTAAAATGAATGCCATTATCGGCTTTGTATGCGGCATCTTCCCAGTTCCATGCATCCAGTTGTACTACAGAGGATGAGCCGCTGATGATACCCCCTCTTGGAACGATATGTGCCAATACTACTCCATTGCAGCGAAGAGTGTTGATCACTTTACTGTCTGTATTATAGGCAACCAGTGCGCGGATGCTTGTATTGATATCTCCCAGTTCTGTATAATCGAAAGTAGAACGTACAGAAGACACTTCTATCAAACCCAGGTTGGTACTGGTTGCTATAAGGCCGGGGTATACCTGTTTACCTTTCAGGTCAATGACCGTTTTAGTGTATTCTGCCGGTAAGGTTTCAGGTGAACCGATATAAACTATTTTCCCATTCTCAAAAACAATGTCACCATTGATGATCTGTCCGTTGCCTACATGAATAACACCATTGGCCAAAGTAGTGCTGCCTGTTTGGGGAGGAGTAGGGTGCATGTTTTCCTGTGCGAATACATTGTTGGTGAAAACACCAACAATGGCGGAAAGGAGTAGCGTTGATTTTATGATGATCTTTTTCATATTGTTATTTTTTGCCACAGAGAACACAGAGGCACAGAGTAAATTATTATATTTTTGAGTGTCTTTGTTTTTCTGTAACATGGTATTTATTTTTCCCACCGACTTAGAAGCATCTTTTCTGTGCCTCAGTGCCTCTGTGGCATATTATTTATTGAATTTCAGTTGAAAGTATCCTTGCTTCAATTCTTCCCCACAAACTTTTCTCATCCTGGTGATCTTCTTCACAATAATTTGCCTGTCGGAAAGAAGGTACGGCCGGCCCTGTTTTTTCACCACCTTTTTTGGCGCCGATCATTTTTTGTATCAGCCTCGATTTTTCTTTGGCCATATCTTCTCTGAGTTGTTTATCCCGGTCCCTGTCGAAATAAATGATACCATCCACCATTGTTTTTTCTGCCTTGGCATAAATACTTAAAGGATTATCGCTCCATAAAACCAAATCTGCATCCTTGCCTGTCTTGATGCTACCCGTCCTGTCTGCCACATGCAGCATTACAGCAGGGTTGAGGGTTACCATTTTTAATGCATCTTCTTCACTCATACCGCCATATTTTATGCTTTTGGCTGCTTCCTGGTTAAGGCGGCGGGCCATTTCTGCATCATCCGAATTGATGGCAACGTTAAGGCCTACCCGCTGCATGATATAGGCATTGTAAGGAATCGCATCTACCACTTCCATTTTATAACTCCACCAATCACTGAAGGTAGATGCGTTTGAACCATGGGCCTTCATTTTATCGGCAACTTTATAACCTTCGAGGATATGCGTAAAAGTATTTACCCTGAAATTGAATTTATCGGCAACCCTGATGAGTGCCGTGATCTCGCTCTGTACATAAGAATGGCAGGTGATAAAACATTTTTTATTGAGTATCTCGGATAAAGCTTCCAGCTCCAGGTCTTTTCTTTTGTCTGCACCCATCTTATCATAATCCCTTGCTCTTGTAAATGCATCCATCAGCACTTCTTCCACACCCATTCTTGTATCAGGAAAACGGTTATTGCCCTGTGAATTGCTGGAACGTTTTACATTTTCGCCCAATGCGAATTTGATAAAGGGGTCCCAGTTCGCGAATTTCATTTGTTCTGCAGTTGCACCCCAACGTAGTTTCAGTAATTGTGTTTGTCCGCCAATGGTATTACAACTGCCATGAAGGATATGACTGCTGGTAACACCCCCGCTTAGCTGCCGGTAAATTTCCACATCTTCGGGATCGATCACATCGCCGATCCTTACTTCTGCCGTCACACTTTGAGAACATTCATTCACACTTCCGGTAACGGCAATATGCGAGTGTTCATCAATAATGCCGGGAGCTAAGTGTTTGCCGGTAGCATCAATGATCCTTGCACTTGCGTCACTCAAATTTTTTCCTATTGAAACGATCTTTCCGTTTTTTACCAATACATCAGTATTTTCTAATTTGCCCTCACTTTCATTGGTCCACACTGTTGCATTCTTAAATAATATATTTTCCTGCGCCGGCATTTCCTTAAAGCCATAACCATCGAATGGATAGGTAACTACGCCACCGATCTTAGCAGCAGCGCCACCTGCATCTATTCTTCTTCTCCTGGTACTATCACCACCCATCATCCTGGTGCTGTCGCCAAACCTGCCTCTTCCATCACCTCGCATATTGGTACTTTCAGTTCTTATTGCACTCCAGCTTACCCATTTACCCGTTGCTGATTGCCCGGTACCGCTCCACTTATCATCACTTATTACGCCGCTTAATCTTGTGCTATTGCTGCTGTCAGCTTTAAGACTGAAATTTATTTTAACAAGGCGATCCATTATGGTAAGGTCAACCTTTGTTGTATCGGTACCGATCAGGCTTGCGATTGGTTTCCCTGCTTCTCCTTTCAATACTAATTTATAGGGGTCACTGTTGACCACTAAGTTATAGGTACCGCGAATGTCTTTCCATCCCTCCTCCTTCACAGTATATTTATTACCCTGCACCCAGTTCTGGTAGATGACCGTTCTTTCAGAAAAGATTGGACCGGATGTTATTAAGAAGTCGGCGACCTTTCCTGCATCCAGGCTACCTGTCTTATCATACATTCCCAATAATGTTGCGGGCGTTTTTGTTAATGCATCCAATGCTCTTTGCTCTGACAAACCATTTTGGATCGCCTTGCGCAGGTTTG
>JANYIM010000040.1 GCA_025362055.1 Bacteroidota bacterium | reverse complement strand
CCTGAAATCCACTGCAGACAATTGTCCGCTTGCCCCTCCCGTATTTCCAAGATGCGGCACTCTTTGCGGACTTGAAGTTGCATTTACGGTGATGGTTAAATTTCCTGATATTGTTGGCGTTCCACCGGGATTGCTTACCCGCCGCATTTGCAAAAAACCAAGGGTTAAAACATCCACGCCTATAAAATAACCTTCGGTGGCTGTATAATCATAATTCTCTACTCCCTGTGGCGTATAGGGGCCTGGTAGTGAGGACGTACACAAATTGGCAAACATTGTTACCGTATATGCGCCACCCGATTCAAGCGTGGACCTGTTGATCACATAACCGTTGGTACCGACGAAACTGCCCCCGACGAGGGCAAACATATTTCCACCGATATACAAGGCATTGATATCCACTCCCAGTGTGGGATAGTCGAGAAATACCCCCGACTGCCCTGTGAATTGTGAAAATGTCCATGTAGTACCTGCAGTGATCGTTGAAGAATTACTGTAAGCAATTAAGACCCTGTTATTGTGATCGCCAACTGAAGAACCGGAAGTACTGGGAACATCAATGATGAGCAGTATCCATTTACCGGAAAGCCTGTCGTAACGTGCCCTGGGATCGGAAGTAAAATTCAGTCCTACCCCACCGCCCAGTGGCGTCATCACGGATGCAAAGAATACATCCGGACTTACATTTAAAACACCATCTGCCACTCCCGTGATTTTATTGAATGACCTGAGGCGACCATTTACAAAAACGACATATTGCGTAGGCCCTATCGCTCCCATATCATCCGGTGGGAATGCGTTGGTTTCCGTAGGACCGGTAACTCCATTAAAAGCAAGGCCTACTGTTTGCGGGGCTTGTGGTACCGGTGGGTTCTGTAAATTATTTAGGGGTTGATTATTTTCGGGAAAAGACGCAACATCCTTTGAGAGCGGGTTTTGTGGAAGTTTTGAAAAATCAGGGCCTTCATATTCTTCCCAATCCGGCCGGGGCATTACAGCAGGAAAATGCTTTGCCCTTTCCATGATGGCAGCAACAGTTTCTGTTTTTGCAGGATGAACGATCCTGGCAATCCCTTTGATCTGTGCTGTAAGGCCTTGTACGTTAAATACAAAAACAAGGGATAATATAAAATAGATGCGTGTTTTCATAAGTTATACTGATAGTGATTAAAAATGCTAAAAAAAAGCAAGGCATGAATGGCCGGAGTGAAATTGGCAATGTTTTGAAAACTAAAGTTTTCCAAATTACAAGGTTTATTGGTACCACTAAGTTAACGATAAAATCCGGTTTGGCAAAGCATGCCTAATAGGTAAGACACGATTGAAGACTGAAACGTTGTTTTGAAAATTTAATATGCTCCCGGTCACCTTGTGTCTACAAAACAAATTTCCCTGGCCTGCGATCTTTGTGAATTCTACTGGAAATAAAAAAAGGGAACAACCTCCCGGCCATTCCCTTAGTATTTTTAATCGAATATTTTATCAGCTACCGTTCACCAACTATAAACTATAGACTGCCAGCTGCCACTGCCTTTCACCTCACCCTTGCCCGCCTGAATGATCCAGGCGGGTAAACCTCTCCTTTAGGAGAGGGGGCGCCTCGAGTTATAAACTACAAACTCGCGTTTTTTAAATGCTTCTCTATACTTAGGCTGCTATTGCCCATTGCTCATTGCCCATTGCTCATTGCTCATTGCCCATTGCCCATTGCTCATTACCAACTACCAACTACCACCTTCTCCACCTTCTTCGTTCCATCGGGTAAAATTATTTCCAGCAAATACGCACCATGGCTGTTCTTCGGCACCGCAATCGCTTCGGTACTGCCGCCCGCTGCATGTACAATGGTTGCATTTAATATTACCTGCCCTGCCTGGTCAATCAATCTTACCTGGTAATTCCCTTTAGGCTGGTTGCTCAACTGCACATTCAGCACCCCATTAACTACCGGGTTCGGATACACGGTAATAGCCGGACTGCTTTTCCCCATTATAACTTTTACAACACTGCTATATTGGATACCGCCTCCGATAGCCACACTGCGTACCCGGTAATAATTATTCCCTGTTACAGGGCTTACATCCAACCAGTCGTAGATAACATCAGTTCCGTTATTGGCTGTTGACAATTGTATCGCTGCATTGGAAAAATTAACGCCATCCGTTGAATGTTCCACTTCATATTGCCGGATATTCAATTCATGGGCTACCTTCCACTCTACTGCTATGTTTACGTCTTGCTGATTTGCTTTGATACTCGTAAAACTTACCGGCGGCAATGGTGCCGAACTGTAGAATACCACTTTGAACCTTGTTGAAGCAGCTGACGCAACATCGGCGTTAACCGTAAAATCAACCGTGGTACTGCCATTTAAATTTACCGGTGTTTCGGTACCCAGGTAGCTGTCAACCAATTTACCCAATAAGCCCGGGTGATCAAGCGCATTGGCAATGAACTCAAATTGATATTGACGTTGCCCCGCACCCGAAAGGTTGAAGAAAATGGTATCCGTTGCTCCGATGAGTTGCCTTTTTTCCACCACTAATTTTTTATCGTTTCGCATCAGGCCGATAGTAAGCCCAAAGTTCCCCATCTTAACTGCATCCTCGTTATTTACCACATTTGAATAGGCATTGCCGAATAAATTCAATGTGCCGTCGGCCAGGTTTCTTATTGAATTCGAGACCGAATACAGTTTGGTTGCAAACTGCTCTCCACTGGTTACCGGGCCCGGCCTCAACACATTGCTGCTGCCGCTTGTTTTAGCAGCTTCTGTAAAGGCGATGGTATTGGTTGCACTTCCTGAAGCATGTACAAAAAATGCCTGTCCCGATTCAATGGTAGGATTCGTATATGGCCCCAACGGAAATGAGCCGCCACCGGGTGTTACATCATAGTTATTATTACCGGCATTGTAGGTGAAGGTTTGGAATGCACCAAGCCCATACGTACCCGTTAGTAATGGATCCCAAACATAAAGTACATTATCGATGTCTGCACCACGGGTTAACTGTGTAAAGTCTGTTTGAGAAGCATAAGGGTTACCGATCACTGCAAATTCATCATTGGGTACTGTTATGGCTGCCAGGCTTCCCTGGTAAAGCGTTCCGTTTGTTCGCAAGGTAGTAGCCGAAATGGTATTATTGGCAGGTGTTGCCGTCCTGTCTCCTCTTATATACAGGAAATAACCTGATGTGGTAGCTATTGCATTGCCCGTGTTAGTTACACCACTATAGGTTCCGGGGCCGCCCGCTGCAGGTGTATAGGTTAGCAGTGCATCGCTGTTACTGCGGAAATCAAATCCATTACTGGCCCAGGAAGCGGAACTGCTGGTAAGTTGCGTACCATAACTGCTAAGGGTAGTCGAACCGGCGGACTGGTTTTCCTGCCAGGCCTGGAAGAAAGTTTGGCCCGTGGTAGGCACTGATAATAAATGCCAGGCCCTTGTTGGGTTTTGTGGCATATAACGCTCAACTATAACCTTGCCCGAAATGGTTCCGGCAGAGATACCCACCCTCGACGTGCCATTGGCGTCTGATCTTAAAGTAAGGAGGTCGTTTGTAGTTAGTGTAGCGCCTGTATTAACAGTTACAGATCCCGGTGCAGGCCCTGCTGTGATATCCAATGCGGTATTCAAAGTGGCCGTAGCACCTGCATTCAATATAATATCTTTTAATACCTGGCTTCCGGGCGTGAAGCTTAAATTACCTGCCGCACCGCCGATCACCAGGTTTGAAGCGGCTGATCCACTTAGTGTACCCGGTCCCGTTATATCTCCATTGGCCGTTAATGTAAAGCCGTTCAGATCGATAAGGCCCGACAAGGAGATACTATTTACGGTTATATCTGCGGATAACACGGGCTGGTTGCCACCTGCCGGAATTATTACATCCGTTGTTGATGCCGGTACGCCGCCGCACCAGTTGCCAGCATTGCTCCAGTCGTTGTTTACAGCACCCGTCCATATACCCGCATTGATGGTTATACTTGTGGTGGTGGTAAAGGTTCCGCAGGGTGATGAAGGAACGATCGTATAAGTTACGGTATAAGTGCCCGGCGTACTGGTGCCAAGGTCTATATCGCCGTTAGATGAATTGATGGCAAGCCCCGCATCAGAAGAGAAGGTACCTCCGGCATCACCCAAAAGCGTAACGCCTGCAATACCTGTGTTATAACAATAAGGGGAACCGCCATAGGATATCGTGGCAGCCGGTGCTGCAACAATGGTAATGTCTGCAGTAGCGCTTGCGGAACAGCCGTTTTGTGAAACACTGTAAGTAACAGTATAACTGCCGGGTGTACTCGCTGCAATATCAATATCACCGTTGGAAGCGTTGAGGGATAAACCCGTCCCGGCAGAAAAATTACCTCCGCCCGTTCCGTTAAATGTTACGCCGGCTGTACCTGCATTTGAACAGTATGGTGAGCCATCATAACTTATACTTGCCGATGGAGATGGATTAATGGTGATATCTGTTGAAGTTTGAAAGGATCCGCAATGGTTGGTAACAGCATAGGTTACGGTATAGGTTCCGGGGTTACTTGTTCCCAGGTCAATATCGCCCGAATTAGCATCGATGGTCAGTCCGTTGGTCGAAGAGAAAGTTCCCCCGCCCGTTCCCGTTAGGTTCACGCCTGTTGTGCCTGAAGATGAACAATAAGGGCTGCCGGCATAACTGATCGATGCAGTTGGAGCGGTATCAATGGTGAGCCATGCCTGGAAACTCTGATCGCCACAACCACCTGAACCGGTAACGGTATAAGTAACCACATAACTGCCAGGGGTACTTGCCGAAAGATTCACTGTTCCTGTGTTGGGGTCAATGGATAAACCACCACTTGAAGAGAAGGTGCCCCCGGTTGTTCCGGTAAAAGCCACCTGGGCCGTATCGCCACCAGAACAATAAGGAGAATTGGTGTATTCGATACTCGCATTCGCTGCGGCCGTAATGCTAACATTTGTTGTGGTGGTAAAGTCGCCACATCCACCCGTTGATGCTATATAATAAATTACGGTATAAGTGCCTGCCGTTGAAGAAGCGAGGTCAATTTCACCGGTTGATGCATTAACAGCAAGGCCTGCATCGGAAGAAAATACACCTCCCCCTGTGCCGGTAATATCCACATAAGCGCTGCCCCCATTGGTACAATAGGGTGATGACGGATACGAGATACCTGCATTTGGTGCTTCAGTGATCGTTACTGAAGTGGAAGCTGTTGTTGAGCAATTACCCGAACTAACATCATAATTAACTGTATAAGTACCGGGTGTGCTGGCCGAAAGATTTATCTGTCCGTTATTTGAATCAATGATCAAGCCTGCAGATGAAGAATAAGTACCTCCCCCTGTTCCCGAAAAACTCACATAGGCCGTGCCGGCATTGGCACAATAAGGCGAATTATCATAGGATATGGTTGCATCCGGCGCGGCTTCAATATTTACATTGGCAGAAGCAGTATATGATCCGCAACTATTGCTAACCGTATAATTAATGGTATAGGATCCCGGCGAACTTGCCGAACAATTTATTTCACCCGTACCGGCATCAATGGTTAAACCGCCCGATGAAGAGAAGGTTCCTCCCCCGTCGCCGCTAAGGTTCACACTTGCATTACCCGAATTGGTACAATAGCTGGAATTATTATAACTGATACTTGCATTGGGGCCTGTATTTACGATTATGCTTGCAGTGGTACTAAAATCCCCGCAACCACCTGAAGCAGTAATGGTATAGGTTACCGTGTAGCTGCCGGGTGTACTTGCCCCGAGGTTAATATTGCCTGTGGAAGCATCGATAGACAAACCGGGGTCTGATGAAAAAATTCCTCCCCCGGTCCCTGTAAAGTTCACGGATGCTGTACCGCCATTGGTGCAGTACGGAGAACCATCGTAAGAGAAACCGGCACCCGGTGCGGCTGTAATGGTAATATCGGTTGTAGTGGTAAATTCATCGCAGTCCCCCGCTGCAGGTATGGTATAGGTTACCGTGTAAGTGCCCGGTGTACTCGATGAAAGGTCTACATCACCTGTATTGGTATCAACACTTAAACCGCCTGTTGACGAAAAGGTTCCGCCCGTAGTGCCGGTAAGCGTTACCGTTATGATACCCCCGTTGCTGCAATACGGCGAGCCCGTATAGCTTATGGTTGCATCCGGGCATGGCCCGCTATCATGCCCATTGGCAAGGCCCCGGGTGCCGGCACCCAAAAAGATCAACAACAATAGATAACAGGGAAATTTGGTAAAAAATTTCATAGGAGGATATTTTGATGGTAAAAAAAGTTAATTACAGATAATTTTATATGCCCGCATGAAAAAAGTACGGGGGTTTCCGATATGGAAGAAATTGTTTTCATAGGTTGTGGTTTTACAGTAAAAGGCTCACTGCAATGGATTATAGGGCGTTGAAAAAGAGATTCTCCAAATATTTAAAACGCTGCTTTTCCTATTGGTAACGTATAAGCTATTAAAATAGTATATGGCCCTGCCCAATTAGCTGATTATTATTGCTGATGGCATGAAATTGTAGAAATAAGACTACGCAAAAGGTAGTTGGTAGCCTGCCTGCCGGACAGGCAGGTTGGTAATTTGTAGTTTATAATGCGGGCATCCCCTCTCTTAAAGAAGCCGGGTGCATTTCGTTTTAAAGCAATATTTTTAACTTCAGGGGCGCCCTTTTTATTCATATTACTTCTATAAGAAAAGGGAGCAACCTCCAGGTCATTCCCTTAATATTATTAATCATTATTAATCGAATATTTTCTCAGCTACCTCTTCATCTCCTTGCCCGCCTGAATGACTCAGGCGGGCAAGCCTCTCCTCCGGAACCGATGGCCGCTGGCTTAATATTTAGCTGATTTATAGGGTTAAATTTTGTAAATTGCAGTAATGCCGACAATACTATTCGTCAGAGGGTTTCGTTTCTTTTTTTGGAGTAATGAAAACAATGAGCCTATACACATTCATGTTGAAAAAGGTGATGCAGAAGGAAAAGTTTGGCTGAGCCCAAGAATACGCATTGCTTACTTACATGGGTTTACGACAAAGGAAAAAAAGATATTATCGACATTCTGACACAAAATCATTCAACACTTAAGCTTAAATGGAATGAATACTTCTCATAATAAATATGATGCAATTGAAAGCCTTATCTATAGTGAAGGCTTAAAAATAAGCTCCGTTGAAGTGACTTCAAATAATTCGAAGTTGTTAATTCATCTAAATAATCATCTGACATTTGTTACTCCTACAAAAAACTACGAAGGATTAAAGAATGCTACCTCTAAGCGTTTAAAGAATTATCGATTAATTGGTAGTGGAATCGGAATTCATTGGCCTGAGTTAAATGAAGATCTCAGTTTAAAGGGCTTTTTACAAGAATTCTTAAGGCAAAAGATCAGGAGTAAAAGAAAATTTGTTATCGCTTAGCGGCTAACGCATTTTCAACTTCAGGAACGTCCTTTTTATTCATATTATTTCTATAAGAAAAGGGAACGGCTCCCGGTCATTCCCTTAATATTATTAATCGAATATTTTCTCAGCTACCAACTACCAACTTCCTCTTCCTCTTCCTTCTTCGCATCTTTATAACGCTAGGATGCTCTAAATGTTTGCGGCTAACATATTTTTAACTTCAGGAGCGCCCTTTTTATTCATATTACTTCTATAAGAAAAGGGAGCAACCTTCCGGTCATTCCCTTAATATTATTGATCGAATATTTTCTCAGCTACCGATCACCAACCTTCCTG
>JANYIM010000026.1 GCA_025362055.1 Bacteroidota bacterium | reverse complement strand
CGAAGGTCTTGGAATGAGCAGGAACAATGCAATATTCACGGTGGAAAAAAGGAAGGCCATCACCACCAGCGATACCATCTTTTTTAACATGAAGAAAATGGGCCAGCACGATTACCGGTTTGAATTTATCATTAATGCAATGAACCAGCCGGGGATGAACGCATACCTGGAAGACAGTTACCAGCCGGGCCAGCAAATACCTGTTGACCTGGATGGCACCACCACGGTGAAGTTTACGGTGAACAGCGATCCCGGTTCATCTGCGGCTAACCGTTTCCGTATCGTATTTGCATCGGGTATAAAAACAGCACCCAAGGATATCAAACCATTTGTTGGCGTTTATCCCAACCCGGTAGTTGGCAACACATTCAGTTTACAGCTCGCAGGGCAGCCAACAGGAACTTACCTGGTAAGGCTTATCAATACAGACGGACAGGCATTGTTAAAGAATACCATCATGCATGCTGAGGGCAGTACAGAGATCATCAATTTGCCGGCTCATTCCGGCAGCGGTGTGTTCCTCCTTGAGGTAACGGGCCCTGATGGGAAGCGGGTGGTGCAGAAGATCAGTATTAATAATTAAAGTAGTGCTATTGAACGCTCTTGTTCCGCCGGGGTCTCTTGAAGAAGACCCCGGCGAGACGCAACGCTCTAACAAAATGCCTTGGGCCAAAGATCAGGGAACTGAATTTATTGTTCCGCCGGGGTCTCTTGAAGAAGACCCCCGGCGAGACGCAACAAAATGCCTTGGGCCAAAGATCAGGGAACTGAATTTGAGTTCACAGTAGTACAAAAGCTACATCAGGGAACCAACCCAGGAAAGAGCAGTAATCTTTCCTGGGGGTCTTTTTTTGTTTCTTTTTTGGACAAGCAAAAAAGAAAAAATAAAATAATATTGTTCCGCCGGGGTCTCTTGAAGAAGACCCCGGCGAGACGCAATTGATGAACGGTTCAGACGTCTACGTGTTTAGTAAGCAGTTCGCGAACTTGCGGACTGTTCACCTCAGCAACAAACAACTAACAACAAACAAACGAGATATGCCTCAATACAAAAAATGGATAAACCCCTTACTGATGATCCTTACCCTGGTCATTTTACCTGCTATAGTATTTGCAGGACCCGGCGACCCGGGCTGTCCGGATTGCCCGATCGATGGCGGACTTAGTTTATTGCTGGCAGCCGGAGTGGGGTTGGGCGTGAAGCGGTACCGTAAACCTATAAGGTTTCATTCATCGGATCAGGTTCGAAAACAGTAAAGGGGGCGGCATTCTCCAGGAGGGGAGAAAAACCTTATAGGTTTAGGTTTCATTCAGCACGACCAGGTTTGAAAACATTAAAGAGGGTAGCATTCTCCAGGAGGGGAGAAAAACCTTATAGGTATAGGTTTGATTTAAGATTTATAGGCTGTTGATGATGTGCAATAAATTTTTTAACTGATCCAAACAAGTCAATTACTTTATTTCTTTCAATATTTGTGGGTGAAGCAGAGAGCAGGGTATCATAAGATGACCAGTACCATTCAGTGATATTTTTGCAATAGCCATGATGTACAGGATTTTTATGGATATAAAAAATGGTGGCTTTAAGCTCAGCATCTGATCGTTTTTCAACACGCCGCATGTAATCCATAAATAATGAACCTTTCCGGGCGTATTTTCCATTGAAAGATTTTGTATAGCTGTTAAGCATGTTTGAGAACTGCTGCATAACAAATTGGGGTTGGTTAAAATCTAAACCTAAACCTATAAGGTTTTCCAGGCTTCCCGGCTCTTGATCTAAACCTAAACCTATAATGTTTTCCAGGCTTCCCGATCCTGCAGCAAACCTTATAGGTTTAGGTTTTAACTTCCGTTTCTTATAAAGCTCAAACAAATGATCATACGGCTTTATTTGTACAAGAAAATGAAAGTGATTGGGTAATAATGCATATGCGAAAGTATCGGCTACCGGGGTAATATATTTATCAAATCTTTTCAGAAAGAACAAGTAGTTCTCAGGTTCAACAAATAGTTTTTCGTTTCCGGTTGCACGGCTTACAATATGATACATATTGTTTGCGATCAGGGGTACATAATAATCCATGGATCAAAACCTACGAAGTTTAAGAAAAATCTTATAGGCCTACAAAAATATTGATAGGACGATCAACGGCCAGGAGAAAAAAAACCTAAACCTATAAGGTTTTTCTTCCCGTCTCGCGGCAAACCTAAACCTATAAGGTTTCTTATAGGTTCCTGGCCCCTGGGTAAACCTTATAGGTTTAGGTTTAGGTTTGATTTAGGTTTTACCCTACCATTCAATCAATGGGAATTACCGGTGAATAACTCAAAAAATTGTAGTATTTTTTTGATAAACGGTAATAATACCCTATTTTGCCCGTTGAATCTACTCCTACAAAGCCCCACTTATCCAATTTAACTAAGGAAGATCACTGTTTTTGTAAAGAAACAGGCTAATAAGTTATTGTTTTAACTTATTGGGTTTAAGTTATTGCTTGCTAACTAAATAAAAAAAGTATGAGGAGATTTTACCCAGGTGAATTAATTGCTGATCCCGGAAAAATATCCCCAAAATTTTTTTGTCGTAAATACAGTACAGGGCTCGTTCCTGTAAAAAAAATAATTTGAACCAATCCAACAGTTTAATTAATACCAGGCTCTTAAACTTATAACAACAAACAAACTATTTCATCATACTAACTCGCAGTTTATGAAAAATACTACTACAATTACAACTACTAA
>JANYIM010000004.1 GCA_025362055.1 Bacteroidota bacterium | reverse complement strand
GCTCATCTGTATCAAAAAATATCCACCGGCGGGAATACTTGATGCAGGTAATGCTGATACCCCAGACCAGGTACTAACACCAGCACTAGTATAATATTGTATAGAATATCCGGATAAACTTATAGGCGCAGCCGATACATTATGCAATTCCACATAATCAGCATTATATAAAGCGCCGCTATTTCCACCGGCTCCGTAGATCTGGCTTATCACCAATGTGGTTGATTGTGAAAATGATTGCAGTGACGCAAGAACAAATAAAAGTGTAATTATTTTTTTCATAAAAATGTATTAATGATACTGGCGAAATCGTTTGTTAAAAACCAAATAAGAGCCACACCGTAATAAGGATATGGCTCTTATAATTTATTGAATGCTGTAGCAGCGGTTATTGTCTTGTTATCCGGATATCGTCTATTTCAAAATTTGTTGTTTTCAGCGGAACGCTTCCAATATATTTCCAGGCAATGTAAACGGTTTGTCCTGCATAAGCATTTAAAGGAATATCTCCTGTACCTGCAAAGGGGCTAAAGCTGGAGGAGTTATTGGTTGCAGTATTGCCCGGTATCATGGTATTGGTGGTCAATTGCGTCCAGGTAGCTGTGCCCGGTGTATTGCTGCCATTATAATTGGTAGATATAAATGCATGCAATGCAGTAGGGCCTAATGCAAACTGGTAAGAAGTGGTAAAGGAGAATTTTGGAGTTGCACCTGCGGGAATAACGATAGCCGGTGTTATCAGCCAGGCCGTATCTGTGGCGAGGGCTGTGCCAAAAGCAGTAACTTTTACTACTTTACCTGTAGTGCCAAAAACAGAATTCTTATAATTAGCTGTTGAGTTGGGAGCTATATTCTTCCAGCCCGAAAATGCAAAATCAGTATTATTATCAGCTGTGGTCAAAGCACCAAAGTCTTCTTCAAAAAGATTGCAGCGTGCCCCGGTCATTTGAACATCGGATGTATCGCGGATAATTAATTGTTTGTCGGGTGTAGAACTTGAACTGGCCTTATAAATAGTATAGATACCATAAATAGAACCATTTCCCGCAACCGGGTATAGGCCTGCAAAATTTGCATAGCCGCTGCTTCTTACATAAAGGCTGTTACCGCTGCAATTGTTAATGGTGAGGTTGATGGAATTTTTATAAGCAGATGTATCAGCATAAGTTTGACTGAGATTGCTTTTAGTGAATTCATAATTATCCAGGCGGATCAGCCTTCCTAATAAGGTATCCTGCATTGCAGCATTACCTGAGCTACTGTTCAAAGCGGCATAATTTGAAACCACCGTAACAGGAACTGCATTACCGGAAGCTCCGGCAAATACATAGGTGCTGATAAGCGTACTTGGTATTCCGCCTAAAGAAGGAACGCCCGGTACGCTGTTATCCTTCATGCCCAATTGCGGAAAACTATGGTAATCACTTAAGGTTAAACCGTTACACTTTACAAACACCGTTCTACCAACTGCATAGGCTGTATACAAATTGGTGGCATCCAGTTCAAGGGCAATAGCTCCCGTTGCGTCCTGGATATAAATTTCTTTATAGAAATTCCCGCTTTTATCATTTGCCACTACAATACCTGAAATGATGATATCTGTTGATACTGCATCAAAAGCACCCGAGGTCTGGTGCAAGGCTTTCAGTGATTTAATGGTTGTATTGGCAACAAGGTTTGGATCAACATAAGCCGGAGGGTTATCAAAATTCTTTTTACAAGAACTGATGGAACCAACAGCAAGTATCACTATGACCGCTGTAAAGGAAAGTTTTAAAAACTTTTTCATGATGTATTTATTTAAGGCGTTTTTGTTTTATTAATTATATAGCATTAAAACCTAAGTCCGATATTGGCAGAAAAATTTAACCCGTAAGCATAGAATAATTTCGGTGGAAACTTATCCAGGTTCAGGTGCTGGTAGTCGAAACGCAGTTGTTCGAACCCACCCGTTACGATATTGGTATTATTAAGGATATTGTTCACACCCAGGCTAAAGGTCATAAAAGTCCTTTTCTTTAAAGATTTGAACCTGTTATTCATCAGCCAGGAATATCCTGCAAATGCATCCAGTGTAGATTGAGCAGGCAATTCTGTCTGATCAATTACTTTACGCCATTCTTTTGAATCCGGAACAAGTCCGTCAACAGCAGCAGCAGTCCTGCGCAATGGATCAAATCCCAGCCACATCTGGTCGAAGTAATTGAAATTAACATTCACGAACCAGTATTTTGGTGAGCGGTAATTTAAACCAACGGTATATGCTTCCTGTGGTGTAGCCACCCTGAAATTCTTTGAATAAATAGTAGGGTCATTTGAAGGAAGTACCAGTGCGTTATTATCGGAAGTAACCACCACATTTTGGCGGGTATCATAATAATACCTTCCAATGGCGGCCGCTGCATTTAAGCTCAACCCTTTGTATAATTTCACATCTACACCCAATTCCACACCTGCATGCGTTTTGCCGATATTGCTTAGTGCATAATTCACGAATGTCCTGTCGATATCAGAATAGGCAGTGATCACATTCAGCTGGTTCCTGAATTTTGTATAGTATCCCGTTGCCCTGAACCTTACCCTTGGGGAATTCAACACATAGCCTCCTTCAACAGATTCTATATTTTCTGAGCGAAGGTTACCCTGTACAAAATCTCTTGTACGAACAGAGAGGTAAGCATTTTCGAAGAAAGGCGCTTTTGTAAGATAGGAACCATTTATAAAGAAATAATTACCGCTTTTCAATTTGTAGGAAACGCCGGCCTTTGCAGAATAATTATAGAAATCCTGTCTTTTGGAAGTGCCATAAGAATTATCAGGGTATAAGCCATTTCTTGTATAACCCACTCTCCAGAACTGCGTATAAGAATGTTCAACGCCAACAAAGAAATTAAGTTTGCTGAATTTTACAACGGCCTGGGCCCATGCTGTCGCCTTTTGAATATTGATATTATAATCGTAACCAAATTTATCGCCTGTTCCAAGGATACGGTTGGGCTTGTTCACATCATTTTGTGTAGCATTGGAATTAACGCCATAGTCCCTTTCCGCAAATTGGTTCACATCTACATAGAATGCGCCGCCCAAAAGGTCATTTACTTTTTTATAATAATTATTACGCTGGCTTTCATAAGAAGCGCCTGCGCTAAAATCAATATGAGAATTTATGGAAGTATTTAATGTAGTATTTAAATTGAACTTGTTGGTATGCACTACTCTTTCTTCTACTATATAAACCGACCTTCTGCCACTAACATCATTACCTGAAACACCATTCACATTATGAATAGTTTGATTGTTCGCATAATTCGCGTTATACAAAGCATCCCAGTTTATCTGGCGCTTGTTTACATCGTTCTGCAATGCATTCAGTATCTGCGCTGCCAAAACAGGTTCTTCCTCGTAGCTGGGCAGATAGCGGTAATAATCGGGCCTTGGGTCGGGGGCATTGTACCAATCTAATCCGGTAGTACTACGGTTTCCAAGAGAATAAGATGCAGCAGTTAATAAGGATGTTTTAGGTGTTATCTTCCAGTCGTGCGTAAGGATTCCTACAGGTTGGAATGTTTTTGCAATACTTGCATTTCTTTTTTTACCATTCTGATAGCCCCAGTAAGGATTATAAAAATTTGATCCGGCAATATTATCCATTTCCTGGGTAGATGCTCCCTGGCGGCCATTTTCAGTTGGTGCGCCAAAAACTACAAAGGAAAGCATGTGATTGGAATTAAATTTTTTGTCGATACCGGTATAGAATGACCAGCCATCGTAATAAGTTCCGTCTGTAAACCCTTCTTCAGCCCAACGACGGGAACCTGAGAAAGAGAATGCCCAGCCTTTTTTATTAAAGCCGGTAGAATGCGTGATCATGAAACGGTGAACATAGTTCCTGTTCGATAATGAGTAACTGATCTTTGTTTGTTTAAATTGTTTGGAAGCCCTGGCATCAATACTTGTTGCACCACCGATATTTCCAAAACTGAATTTCAGTGACTGCATTCCCAATCCGGATTCCTTGCTTCTCAATACATCATTTAAACCTCCCCATTGGCCATAAGGCGTAAAGCCGTTATCCAAACTTTCCATGGGAGCACCATTAATATATGTACTGTTAAGATCGGCATCGTACCCGCGGATACGAAACCTTACTGCACTGAAATGAAAGTTTGCAGCATCAGAGAAAGGATTTCTTCCGGCATTCAATTGCCCCGAAATATTTTGTGCGCTTCCATCCTGTCCGTCATTATCATCCAATGAAACTACAGGAATATTATCTAAGGCACTTTCCTTGACCTCTTCTGTAATGGTTGTATCAGTAACAGGTTTTTCTTTTACCTGTGAAAAAGCAGCTGGTGCAAAAGCAAAAAACAATAATGTAGCAAGCAGCGTAGATTTGAGTTTCAACATAAGTAGTTTGTTAAAAAAGAATGCAATTTAGAGTATTTATCCGCATTTCATTAAAAAAGATGTTATCAAATAACTATCAAATGATTATCAGTTTAGTATGAACTAAATACATCATAAATATGACTACGCCATGTTATTAAAGCCATTAAGCATTCAAGCAAGAAAAAAAGGTAAAGGGGCAGGTGACCTTTTAACATATTAAGTTATTAAGCCGAAGCCTGTTTTCAATAATTTTATTTTTTCTTTTCTCTTTTATCCACCGGCGGATCTCTCTTTCTTTTTAATTAGCTTTGTTCAAACTTGTAAAATGAAAAAACGTTTCCTGTCGTTGATACTGACAGCCATGATATTTTCGATCCCATCCCGTACAATGGCCTGGGGAAAAACAGGGCATGGACTTGTAGCTGAAATCGCTTATCATTTTTTAGATGATTCAACTAAAGAGATTGTTAAAAAGTACATCGGTGATATGAGTATTGAAGAGATGGCCAGCTGGATGGATGAGAACCGTTCCAATAGTTATTACGATTACATGAAGCCCTGGCATTACCTCGATATGGATAAAGGAGTACTTTATAAACCTTCTTCCGAAAAAAATTTATTGACCATTTTATTTTCCGCCATTACAGAATTACGGCATATGGAAACGTTGAAGAAAAAAGATATCAGGCGCGACCTGTTATTGATATTTCACCTGGTAGGTGATCTTCACCAGCCATTGCATACGGGTTATGCAACCGACAAAGGGGGCAATACCGTTGAAGTGAGTTCACAAAATTTTTCATCGAACCTGCATAGTGCATGGGATACCCAGATCATTGAAACGGAAGGTATATCGTTGGCAAAATGTTTGAAGGTATATGATGCATACAGCCCGGAAGAAGTTGATACCATAAAAAAGATAGATGTACTGAGGTGGATGTACCAGTCACGTTCTTACCTCGATAGTGTTTATGATTTTAAAAAAGGGTTTCTTGACAGCAATTATATCAAACGCGGCGTGAACATCATTGAACAACAATTGGTGATCGCCGGGCTTAGGCTTGCAAGCATCCTCACAGCGGTATTCAAATCTACAAAGGCACAGGGGCCTGCTACTTATAATTATACCCCTAAATTTTTTGGGTTGCTTCCGGATCGCCGTTTAAGGGTTTAACGGTTATGAAGTTTATTGATTTGAATATCCAAAGCGTTGGGTGCAGCAGGTGCAGAAAGTTTAGCTTGCGGTTCGCAAACCTTTAAACGATCATAACCTGCTCTTCGGTAAGCAACGGCAAATTCTTAAACCGCAGCACAATATTCCCGGTTGTAATAACATCTTTCTGGCAATAGGTAACAATGCGTTGCAGGTTCTTTTCTACCCAATAGACCTCAGCTACCATACTACCATCAATATCATCTTTAGGAGAAGGGATGCCCAGTGTTTGTGCCAATAATTTTAGGGAAGTATATTGCTTATAATCGCCGAAACGCCAGTACTGGAAAGTGTCTACGATATTGGTCTCCCAGGGTTTCATGTTTTGAAAATCGAGGTAAGAAGGAATGGCCAGGCCGTTTACCAATAAGCGGCGGCAGATAAAGGGGATGTCGAACTCTTTTATATTATGGCCACAGAAACTCCATTTGCTATTTGCTGCTTCCATCTGGTTGATGGTTGCAATAAAATCCTGTAACAATACCTTTTCATCATCTCCGAAAAAAGAACGCAGCCGCAATTGAAACGTATTGCCTTCTTTTTTAAAATAGCCAATGCTGATGCAGATCACTTTTGCAAACTCTGCCATTACACCGGCACGCTGCGGATAAAATTCGGCTGCAGAAATGTTTTCGGGTAAGCTACGTTGTACTTTTTCCTCCCATACTATTTTCCAATCTTCCTCCAGGTCATTGAATAAGGGGTATTGTGGTACCGTTTCAATATCGATGAGTAATAAATTTTCAATCCGGATGTTTTGCATAGCAGGTGATTCACTGTTACAAAATACGGTGCATTTTTATAAATGCAAGGGAGGTTTTTCACGCAAACCGATGAGGAAAAAGCGCATGGGGTGGCTGGTGGGTATTTCATTATTTGAAGCCCATCCTAGCAGCGATTTTTTTAAAGAAACATATTAAAAGGCATTTAATTTTTTAAACTGCAGCCTAGCGCCTCCAATGTCCCGGCACCCAAACCCATCCGCGCCTGTTTTCTTTCCAATGACCCTCTATCCAACGACGACCGGGGAAAGGTGGTTCTGCCCAATAGCCATCAGTATATACATATTCGCTACCTCGCCATACATATTCGCCGCTAACCCATACATGCCTGGGTGATGGGGCTATAGGCCTTACTCTTATAACGGGAGCCATTGGCCGGATCTTTACAAAGAACTGTGCGTCTGCAGCAGAAAATGATATTGCCAGGGCGATCAACATAGTGAACTTCAAAAGGTATTTTTTCATGTTAATTTTTTTGTGCCTCTATGACGGGCAAAAAGAATAATAGTTTAAATACAATGATTGATACCGTTGATTTTTTTGTCCAAAAAGTTACTACTCGGGCATGATGAGTTAAGATAAGGAACAGGTTGTTCCGATGATTACGAAAATATTTTTTTGAGCTTAGATTGAGGCGCTTCGTTCCTCAGCATGATAATGCATTTTGCATTTATCATGCTTCTTTTCCATGACAATGCTTATACTTCTTCCCGCTTCCGCATGGGCAAAGGTCATTTCTTCCCGGGGCCTTTTCAACACGAATCGGCTCTTGCTTGATGGGTGATGAAGGATCGATATAATCATTTTCCTGGTTCATGTATTCTGGTCCGCCTGAGTTGGATGTTGCGTATTCTTCTTTACGCTGGCGCATTTTACTCATGTCTGTCTTCTGTTCCCTGCCCTCCCGTATCTGGCCTGCATTGGTTTGTTCCGTTGGTATTTGTGCATGGCATAAGAAACTCACAATATCCTTATTCACCTGGTCGTCCATTTGCTTAAAGGCCGCAAAAGCCTCTATCTTATAGATCACCAACGGGTCTTTTTGTTCGTATCCTGCCGTTTGTACGCTATGCCGCAGGTCGTCCATTGCACGGAGGTGCTCTTTCCAGGCATCGTCGATCAAAGCCAGTGTGATACTGCGTTCCAGTGCATCATTCAATTCCCTTCCTTCCGAAGCAAGGTACTTGTTTAAGTTAGCCAGTGCCTGTATTGATTTTTTACCATCGGTGAAGGGCACAGCTACATTCTCGATCTGGTTGCCTTGTTCTTTGCGGATGTTTTTTATTACGGGCAATGTTTTTTGCACCATCGCATCCGTTTTATAACGGTACTGTGTAACCGCTTCTTTGTATAAGCGCTCCGACAAAGAATTCACATCATCCTTATCCAGTTCTTCTGCAGCGATGGATGTGTCGATACCGAAATTCATGATGGCTGCCAGTTTAAATCCTTCGTGGTCGTTTCCTTCCTTAAAAGAATTCACCAGCCCGGAAGCAACAGAATAAAATGCATTATCAAGGTCTAATGCCAGCCTTTCGCCAAACAATGCGTGGTTACGTTTATTATAAACCACGTTACGTTGTTTATTCATCACATCATCATATTCAAGCAAACGCTTCCTTATTCCGAAGTTGTTCTCTTCTACTTTCTTTTGTGCACGTTCGATGGATTTGGTGATCATGCTATGCTGTATCACCTCCCCTTCTTTATAACCCATCCTGTCCATCAATCCTGCGATACGCTCACTGCCGAACATGCGCATCAGGTCGTCTTCGAGTGATACAAAAAAACTGCTGCTACCCGGATCCCCCTGTCTGCCTGCACGGCCCCGTAACTGCCTGTCTACGCGGCGGCTTTCATGGCGTTCCGTACCGATAATGGCCAAACCACCCGCTTCTTTTACACCCGGCCCTAATTTAATATCGGTACCACGGCCAGCCATATTGGTAGCAATGGTAACAGCTCCTGCCAACCCGGCTTCGGCAACAACCTGCGCTTCTTTAGCATGTTGCTTTGCGTTCAATACATTATGCGGAATATTTTTTTGTTTCAGCATACGTGAAAGCAATTCACTCACTTCCACCGATGTGGTACCAACCAGTGATGGCCTTCCGCCTGCACGCAATTTTTCCACTTCTTCAATTACTGCCTTATATTTTTCCCGCTTGGTTTTAAATACCAGGTCCTGCTCGTCTTTACGGATCGCTTTAACATTGGTGGGAATGGTCACCACATCCAATTTATAAATGCTCCATAGCTCTGCTGCTTCTGTTTCTGCAGTACCCGTCATACCTGCCAATTTGTGGTACATGCGGAAATAATTCTGCAGGGTAACGGTGGCGTATGTTTGCGTAGACGCTTCGATCTTTACATTTTCTTTTGCTTCAATGGCCTGGTGCAACCCGTCGGAATACCTTCTGCCATCAAGTATACGGCCGGTTTGTTCATCAACGATCTTTACGGCACCATCCAATACCACGTATTCAATATCCTTATCAAATAAAGTATACGCCTTTAATAATTGCTGCACGGTGTGGATACGGTCTGCTTTCAGGGAATATTCATTGAGCAGGCTTTCTTTGTGATGTAATTTTTCATCCACATTCAATTCACTCTTTTCAATATCGGCCAGTTTTGTTGCGATGTCCGGAATAATAAAAAATTCAGGGTCCTCACCGCTTCTTGTAATTAACTGGATACCCTGGTCTGTAAGATCTACCTGGTTATTTTTTTCATCTATATTAAAGAATAATTCCGCATCTACCTTGGGCATTTCTTTTTGTTGGTCGGCGAGATAATAATTCTCACTTTTCTGCAATTTTACCCTGATGCCGGGTTCGCTTAAAAATTTAATGAGCGCCCCGTTCTTTGGTAAACCACGATGCGCCCGCATTAAAGCGAGGCCTCCATCTTTAGGATCATCATTTCCTTCCGCTATTTTTTTCTTCGCTTCAATTAAGAACTGGTTCACGGCCTTCTTCTGTGCTTCCACTAATTTTTCAATGCGCGGCTTCAGGTCGAAGAATTGCTGGGTGTTATCGCTATGCCCAACCGGACCACTAATGATCAGCGGCGTACGTGCATCATCGATCAATACGCTATCCACTTCATCCACCATGGCGTAATGGTGTTTGCGTTGCACCATCTCATCCGGCGAATGCACCATATTATCCCGGAGGTAATCGAAACCAAATTCATTATTGGTGCCATATACGATATCTGCATTATAAGCATAGCGGCGGGCATCGCTGTTGGGTTCGTGCTTATCGATACAATCAACCCGCAACCCCAAGAATTCAAAGATGGGGCCATTCCATTCGCTATCCCTGCGGGCGAGGTAATCATTCACCGTAACAATGTGCACTCCTTCGCCCGACAATGCATTGAGGTAAGCAGGTAAAGTACTTACCAGCGTTTTACCCTCACCGGTAGCCATCTCGGCGATTTTACCGGAATGCAAAACGGCACCGCCGATCAGCTGCACGTCATAATGCACCATGTTCCAGGTAACAGAACCACCGCCTGCTGTCCAGGTATTCTTATAGACCGCCTTGTCACCATTGATGATGATATTGTCTTTTTTTATTGAAAGGGTTTTATCCAGTTCTGTTGCGGTAACTTCAAGGCTTTCATTTTCCTTGAAACGGCGGCTGGTTTCTTTTACTGCAGCAAAAGCTTCGGGCAAAAGCTCCAGCAGGATCACTTCCAACTCCTTATCGCGGTCTTTTTTTAATGCGTCGATCTCTTTGTAAATAATATCGCGGCTATTGATCTCATCAACAGGCAGCTCTTCTGCAGCCTGCTTTTTTTGGGCTATCTCCTGGTCAATTGCAGTGAGGTGAGTGGCAATACGTTGTTTGAAGTCTGCTGTTTTGCCCCGTAATTCATCATTACTCAATGATTGATATTGGGTAAAAAAATGATTGATCTTACCAACCTCGGGTGTGATCTTTTTTACATCCTTTTCACTCTTATTGCCGCCAAAAAGTTTTGAAATTGCGCCGATCATAAAATTCAGTGTTGTTGGGTATTGTATAAATAAATTATTATCAAGATCATTGTAATGTCAAATATGGTGCTGAAAACGGTTTAAAGCCAAAATGACAGGGGGCAAAGGTACGAAAGAAGTTGGTAGTGGGGAGTTGGTAGCAACAGGCTTTACATTTAGAGTCGCTCCTGCCAACCGGTAACTGCCAACTACTAAATATCCGTTACCAACTTATTCTTAGCGTTTTTTTAACTTACATTGCCGGGACCGGAGTCATTAATATAAAATCTTAATTATGTTCCTTAATAAAACAAGTACGGCATTAGTTTTTGCATTAATCGGCATTTCAGCATGCACCAGCAACGAGATCGGGCAAAGCAAGGATGTTGCCCAGGATAAGATATACCAACAGTACCAGGCCAGTTATGCTGAAGGAAATGAAAAGGTTTCCCTGTATGCCCAATTCAGGTTCGCGGGCAGTAATGGTACCACGCTGGTATTGACAAAGCCCAGCCAGTTGATTTTTGATGATGTTGCCATTAAGGTTGACAGCAGCAGTGTTGCCGGGGCATATTACCAGCTGTATAAGCCAGTGAGCGGTTTTTATGGAAGGCACCATTTTGTTTTTACGGATATCAATAATAAAAAGTTCGACAATGATTTTTCATTCGATGAATTTAAGCTGGTCAATATCCCTTCTGCCGTTTCAAAAAAACAAGCCCTTAATTTATCATTTGAAACAACAGCCTTGCAACCGGGCGACCGTATTGAAGTTTCCACAACCGGAAGCGATAGCAGTTTTAGCGTAACGCATGCAGCCGGCGACGGTGGCAATTTTATCAGCATCCCTTCAAAAGAATTACTGCGGCAAAAAAACAATGAATTAAAATTAGAGACTACACTTTACCGTAAGGTAGCCCTTCAGCAAAACACGGCAGAAGGTGGTGAAATGGAGATCAGCTATGCGCTGAAACCTGTTACGATAAGGCTTACCGAGTAGTTTTTGCAGAGAATAAAAATTTATCTGCCAGGAACCAGCAAAGGAATAGAAAGATAAAGGCCAGTGCAGTTATGAAAGGGTTACCGAAAGCCTTAATGATGGAGTATTGATCGCTTACAAGGTACAGGGGCAGTCCGGCTAGTGCAATGGATGTACCCAGGCTCAGTGCCGCTGCAGTAGCGGGATACTGTGGCAGGCTTCGGCCCATCAATAATAATGTAATGGGCACAGAACTTTGCAGGCAGGCGATACCGAATGCCAGTGCATAAATATTTTCCTTACCAAACTGGAAAAGCAATAAAGCAAGGGGCAGGCTGATATAAATAAATCTTTTCCAGCCGATCTTATCCGCAACAAAACCGCCGATTATTTTTCCTGCAAATGCGCTGATACCGATAATGAGTATCCCATGCTCAAAATCGTTTGCAATATGATTGATGACGTCGAAAATAAAAGAACGGAAACACATGATCAGTAAAATGCCCAGCATCAACCAATCGTGGGTATCGAGGCCCCCTGCCTCCCAAGCGGGGTTAGGCCCTGGTGACCTGGAAAGGCTTTTATAAGTTGGCAAATTATTTTTTAATATCAAGTATCCTACCGGCAACACCAATATGCCGGTAATGGCCAGTTGCCAGGTTCCGTATTGTCCCAGCACTCCTCCTAACGTTAACCCTAAAACGCCGGGTGCAGTGAATAATGCCAATGGCCCCGATTTATTTTCGTGCACTTGTAAACAAATAGCCCCACCGGTTACATGAACAAATGCCGATGCAAAACCTGCCATGATGATACCGGCTTCTGCAGAAACAAAATAAGCCAATACCGCAAGGGGTAATAAAATAGTTGATGCCAGGGAAAATGGTTTGATCGTTTTTTTATAGTCTAACCAAAAACCAACAGGCAATTGTCCGCCAAAGCCAATGATCGAATAAATGACAATGAATAAGAGCCCATCGGGGTTATTATGCGTAAGTGTATAATTCGCAAGCATAAAACCGGCAGCAAAATCATTTAATCCATGAAATGCTCCCCAGAGGAGGGGTTGGCGGTTGAAAGCTGATGGTAGATGGTTTGGAGTATCCAAGGCTTTTAGTGTTTATGATGTGTGACCTGGTATTTTGTTAGCGCGTTTAATGGCCAACACGTTTAAATCAATAATGCTATAGATTATTTATCTAAAGTTACAGTAAGAAATAATTAATAATTACGCCGATGGCATAGCTGATACCATTTGCCAGGAAAGAAACGCCAAAACCCTTTTGCCACTTGCATTGCATTAAGATCCAATATCCCAGCCCTTCTGCAACAGCCACACCGATCTCTAAGATATTGATATCTATCCCGGTATAATATAATAAAAGGTGCAGGAGCGGCCAGGTGAACAGGTTCAGCAAAAAGCCGATGAGCAGGGCATACTTCCATTCTTTTTTAAAAAATAAAAGAACTATGGGCAATTCAATTACAAGGGTCAATATAAAATAGAACCAGATGGGCATTAGTATCTCCTGTTTTTATTTTTACCGTTTGCTATTGGTGATAACACCAACAACGGCGCATCTATCCATTTTTCTTTTTTTTATTCATACGCCGGTAAATAAATATTCCTACCAGCGCTGCGATAGCAACGATGGCAAGGGCAGTGAATATAAAAACGAAACTTTTGTGTTCTTCCAGCCAGGAAAGCCTTGGCACATCCAGCAAAAAATATTTTATATACATATTAGCTATTTAAAAGGATAAAAAGAACGAAGCCGATACAATTAAAAAGAATGGACACTATGATCGCTTTCCACCATAGTTTTTGCAGCAACAAAAAACAAACGGCCGCATCAAAGACGAATAAAAAGAAGAAGGGTATCCAGAAATTGATCTCTGTATCTTGGTACAATAACGTAAGAAAGGGCGCTTCTGCCAATGCAAGCAGGAAGCCAATCGCCAGCGGCTTCCAGTTGAGCTTGTAATAAAAGGGCCAGGTAAGCAAGCCTTTTAAAATAAAGAAAGACAAGATGATATAAAATAAAGGCATATTATTTTGAGTTTTTATTCTTATTCCTGACAAACAATCCGATCAGCAGCATGAACCCCACTGCAGAACAGGCAATAAAGATCAACCGGTTCCTGCGAAAGGCCGCAGCATTATCCCCTTCTCCATTCAAAAGCAGGTATTGATAAACAGCCCTGGTGCTGTCGGTCCGGTATTGCATCCTGCCATCCTTTACCCCGGCAATTTTAAAATGTATGCTATAGTCTTTTGCAAAATACTCAAAACTGTCAACTGTCTTGCCTGTTAAGCTATCTACGAGGCTAAGGTATATATCCCGGTCGCTTTCATCCCAGTTCTTTCCGCCTTCCTGTATGTTAATTGTATGGTCATCATCATTTATTATTGTGCCCAGCCTGGCATAGGGCCTTTTATCATCTTCCTTCGCATAGTAGCCAACATGCGTTTGTATCAATTTATAACCCTGCAAATTGCTGATCCCCGAGAAACTAAAAATAACCCTGGCGTGTTGCCGCTGTATATTAATACCCGCATCGGCAAAAATTGTAAGGCCGGCGAGCAACAGCAAACTCAATAACAGGAATCGTTTCATCGGGAATTATTTTTGTGAAAGTAACAAGCTATGCTTACACAGCAATACCCACTGGTACTTATTTATGAATGTTTTTAAGTTGTTAATGTTTCTTTAAACCCTGCCCTTCATAAAAAAATATCAACGGGTTAATTTTTGCAGCCGTATTTTTACACGAACTAATTCGTATTCCGGCACACTACATATTTTACTTATGAGAAAAGTTATTTTTACGATCATGGCCCTGCTTTTTGCCTTTGTTTTAAAAGCACAGGTAAAAGGGAGCGTGGTTGATTCAGCCGCAAAAAAACCAATGGACAAGGTGGTGGTGGGCATGGTCATCAAATCAAATCCCACGGATACCATTTATACTTTCACGGATGATAAAGGGCAGTTCCGTTTTGACATTGTCCCATCTTCTAATTTTTCCGTCACCATCATCAATATGGGCTATCACCCCATTGCAAAATTTATTCCTGTTACCAGGTCCGAAAAAACAATTGATATTGGTACATTCATTTTAGCTCCCTGGGGAAAATTACTGGACGAAGTGGTGGTGCAGGCAGCAGCCATTACCATCAAAGAAGATACGGTGGAATATAATGCTGCATCTTTTAAAGTAAAGGAAGGTGCCGTGGTAGAAGATCTCTTAACAAAATTACCGGGTGT
>JANYIM010000306.1 GCA_025362055.1 Bacteroidota bacterium | reverse complement strand
TGGAAAGCATTTACTCACGGCTTCTTATCTCGATGATAAAATGAAAAGCCTGGAGACCGGGATACAGAATAAAAAATTACTGTTCTTATGTGAGATGGGCCTTGATCCCGGGATCGATCATATGAGTGCGATGAAAATAATTGATACGATACGCTCCAAAGGCGGCATCATCAATTCGTTCAAGAGTCATTGTGGTGGTTTGGTTGCGCCTGAAAGTGATGACAATCCCTGGCACTACAAGATCAGCTGGAATCCCCGCAATATTGTAATGGCCGGTAAAGCAGGTGCTGTGTATAAAATGAACGGGCACATTGTAAAAGAGAATTATGAAGAATTATTTGAGGTGGACCGTGGTGTAAAAACAGAGGCCGGGATCGGTTTTCTTTCTTATTATCCCAACAGGGATTCACTGCCTTATATGGATGTATATGGCTTGCAGGATGCCGACACATTTATGCGGACCACCCTACGCTATCCCGATTTCATGTATGGCTGGAATAATGTCATTGAATTAAAACTAACGGATGAAGCACCTGCCTATGATACAGATGGGATGAGCCTTGCAGCATTCTTTAAAGAGCATTTGGGAAAAGTTAATTTCGGTGATTGGCTGAAAGGTAAACTGGAAGAAAGGCTTGCATTTGTACAAGACCTTACGGAAAAAATAAACAAACTGATGGCAGCACAGGAAGAAATGAAAGAAGCCAGGATAGAAGACCCGGAAATGGAAACAGTGAAAGATTTTTCTGTGGTAGATGAAGAGGGTAACCTGCAACAGATCGACGTTGAACAAATGAAGGACCGTGCAGCTTATGCCATTTCACATAAAATGCACGAAGCCAACCAGACCTTAAAACAATTATTTTTTTTAGGAATGGATGATGAGCAAACCATCATCAACAAAGGGCGTTGCAGTGCTGCAGATGTATTGCAATTTGCATTGGAAAAAAAACTCGCCCTATCCGCCGCCGATAAAGACATGATCGTGATGTTACACGAATTTGAATACAGTATCGGTGACAAAAAAGAAACGATCAGCAGTAGCCTTCTTGTAAAAGGCGAAGATGGCCTGCGGACCGCAATGGCCAAAACCGTAGGACTACCCCTGGGAATTGCGGCAAAATTGATATTGAATGGTACCATCCTACTCACCGGCCTGCACATCCCGACAACAAAAGAAGTTTACCTGCCGGTGCTGGCAGAACTGGAAAGTGCCGGTATTTGCTTCCTGGAAAATGAGGGGTAAAATAATTTTATTTATACGTATAGAATTTTTATCTTTGTCGTATAAATATATGTTATGGATGCCAAGATCACTTTAAGTTTTGATGAAACCATTATTAAAAAAGCAAAACGCTACGCTGAAAATAATAACATAAGCCTTTCCCGGCTTACAGAATTCCTTTTGTCGAAGGTCACCAATAACAATTACCAATCGCTCGAAGACCTCCCTATTTCTGATTGGGTACACATGGTTGCCGAAGGCGATGTGGAGTATCAAACAAAGACTAAAAAAAATAAAGATCTCAAAGCTGAATATTTCAAAAGCAAAAAATGAGGATATTCTTAGACGCTAATATCCTGGTTTCGGTATTGAATAAGGAATACCCGCTGTTCACTTACTCCTCCCGTATCGTAAGCCTGGCTGATAATAAGAAATTCACTGTTTATACCTCCCCTGTTTGCCTCGCCATTGCTTTTTATTTTGCTGAGAAGAAAAGCGGCACTGCATTGGCAAAGCAAAAAATTCAATTACTGGCAAACAAGTTATCAATTGCAGCTGTTGGCGACAATGAAGTAGTGCGATCACTTAAAAATGTGAAAGTGAATGATTTCGAGGATGGATTGGAATATTATGCAGCGCTGCATTCAAAATGCGCAACGATCATTACAGAAGATAGCAGTGATTTTTATTTTTCTGAACTGGAAGTGGTGAATGCTAAAAGTTTTTTAAAGAAGTACTTGCTTTAGGGTATTAAAAGTTTTATTAACTCCCCCACTCCTTCCGTTGCAGTTTTTTCTATCAGGTGCAGGTTCGGATAATTATTTATGGCAGGTATTTTTTTGTCAATGATAAATTTTGGTAAAAAAGCCGGGGCATAGTGTAATAATGAAGCTGCAGGATAGACCTGCAATGATGTTCCTATTACCACAAAATAATCGCAGTCATGCAATAATGCTACAGCCTTTTCCATCATTGGCACAGGTTCTTCAAACCATACAATATGTGGACGAAGTTGGGCGCCATCTTTTGCAGTATCACCTAAATGGATATCTCCTTTTATTTCAGAAATAAGTTCTTCATCAGCTACACTTCTCATTTTAAATATCTCCCCGTGCAGGTGCAATACATTTGTTGAGCCACCACGTTCATGCAGGTCATCTATATTTTGTGTAACGATGGTAACATCAAAATCTTTTTCCAGTGCGGCCAATCCAATATGTGCAGCATTGGGTTGAGCGGCTGCCACATCTCTTCTACGGGCATTATAAAAATCCAGTACCAGTTGCGGATTCTTTTTGAATGCCCGTGGCGTTGCAACATCTTCAATATTGTAACCCATCCATAAGCCATCGCTATCGCGAAATGTTTTTAACCCACTTTCGGCACTGATGCCCGCACCGGAGAGTACAACGATATGTTTTTTATTCATGTACCAAACTTACGAATTCGTTTGACTGATCTTTGGCGAACGTAATCTTTTTATAAAGAATATTCCTGCAATTACGGTCACTAAAATTGGCCAGATGGATATAAGCGCTACAAAAAGATCAGCTATCCATGTTGCACCCATTTTAAATGCATTCGCTACCTTGGTAAGAAAGGAAGGTTCTATAGTGCTTGGTGCTTTATATCCTGCCAATGGTTCATAGAATGTGAGATTGATAGTGCTGAAGGATGATTGGTGAGAAAGATATTCTACACGGCCCGCAGCAGCTTCTATTTCTTCCTGGATGGTATTCACTTCTCCCTGTACCTGTAAAACCTCTTCCATATTCTTTGATTGCTTTAAAAATTCAAGGTATTTCAACCGTATTTGCTTTTTTGTTTCCAGCCTTGACCTGGTATCAACCATTTCCACTGTAACATCTTCGGTACTTATCTTACGCTCGATAACTTTTACATCTCCGCCGGGTAATTGGTTCATCATATCTTCAAACTGGTCTACCGGCACTTTAATTGATATAACCGTTTCTGATCTGTCCTCTGCTAAATTATTTTCTTCCTGTGCAATATAACCGCCAAACTGTTTTACTGTTTTATGAACAGCCTCATTGTATGTTTTAAAGTTTTTGACCTCTAACTTTAGTGTGGCAGTTTTGATTATCTTTTTATCCCAGTCAATAATTGGTGAAGCCTTTAATGGGCTTTGCTTTGCAACAGAATCTGTAACCAGCCCTTTTTGTTCATCTACCGGTATTTTTTCACCATCCTTGCTTCTTTCCTCTAATGGAGCATTCTTCGTTACAGTAGACATCATCATGTCGTCTGTTGTAACGCTTGCTGTTTTTGCTTCCTTATTGTTTTTGTTACAGGAGATGAGGGTAGAAAAAAATAATGCAGCGGCTAAAATTAGTTTTGTTTTCATATCAATGAGTTTAGAGTTATTAGATACTCATTGATACGGAATCCATAAAATTGGTAACCCCTAAGGGAATGTTAAAGAAGTTGCTAGTTTGTAAAAGCAGCGATAGTTATAATACTTCTCTTTACCAACTACTAACTTCCCCCGCCATCTCCATGATCATTTTCCATTCTGCGTCTTTCACTGTTTGAACAGAAAGTCTTCCCAGTCGCACCAGGTCCATGTTTATAAGACGCTTATCTTTTTTGATGATTTCCAGCGGAACGGTATTTTTTAATTTCTTTACCGGCTTCAGGTCAACTGCCACCCAGCGGTCATCATCAATTGTAGGATCCTGGTAAGCCTCTTTTGCTACTTTGGCGATGCCTACGATCTCTACTCCTTCATTACTATGATAGAATAATACTTCATCACCTTTTTTCATTGCCCTTAGATTAATGCGGGCTGCGTAATTGCGTACGCCACTCCAGCAGGTTTGCTTTTCTTTTACCAATTGATCCCAGCTGTAAGCGGAGGGTTCTGATTTTACTAACCAGTATGACATGATAATTAAGAATTAAAAATTAATAATTCTTCAAATGTAGAGATATTAATTGATGCAAAAAAAATGCCGCAGTAAACCCCGACAGCGGTCAAAGACCCTGTCGGCGGTTTGTTAAGAAAATAAATCGTGTACACTGTTTTCTATTTGCTGCTGTCGGTGGTTTGTTAAGAAAATAAATTACATACTTCGTTTCTTTTCACCGCTGTCGGGGTTTGCAACCGCCGACAGGGTGAAAATATTTTTGTTAAGAAAAATCCAAAGGAACCCATCTCTCGTAACTGATAGTACAAGCAATTAAAATTCATCAATCAAAAACAATTACAATGAAACGTAAAAAAATCCTGCTGGTTGCAATCACTGCACTGGCATTAACAACCGGGGGAATCATTTATGCGGCTGACCATATTGATTCTCCGAGTGCGACCGCTGATCCTACAGCAGACATTACTGATCTGTATGTATTCCGTGCTCCAGATCCTAATTACCTGGTATTTGCAGCCAATACACATGGCTTGCTAACCCCGGGCCCTGCAGGTACTACCACTTCTGCTAAATTTGATGAGAACACCCTCATCGAATTCAATATTGATACCAATGGCGATGCAGTGGAAGACCTGGTTATTCAATGTAAATACGATGCAGCTTCCAACAGCATGGTAGTGTATGGCCCGGCAGCTCCATCAGAAACGGGTACACGCAGTAAACTGGAAGGTAGCGCAACTGCTTCGGTTGTTGTTACTGCTTATGGTGCAGCTGCTCCTACCATCAGTACCAGTGCCTCAGGAATTAAATTGTTTGCAGGCCCAAGGGATGATCCTTTCTTCTTTGACCTGGATCAATATAAAAAGATCGTTGCTGGTACAGCAACAGGATTCAATAATCCCGGTACAGACCATTTTGCAGGCCTTAATGTACTGAGTGTTGTGTTGGAAATTCCAAAAACACTGATACCCACTGCTTCCGGCAATATCAACGTATGGTTGGAAACAAAAAAGAAAATTTAATTCATTCAATATTTTAAAAAATTAATACAATGAGAACAACAATAAAATTATTAGCAGTGGTGATCGGCAGCAGCCTGGTTGCAATATCCTGCAAGAAAAGCAGTGACACTACCCCGGCAGCTACTGTTTATTACCAGCAGCTTGACCAGATGGGAAGGCCTGCGATAAATACTGTATTTAACGGAGCGGCAGATAAAGATGCTTTTAACACAACGAAGCCCTCTGCAATGGGAGCGATCTTTCAGCCAAAGTTCTTAACGAACCTCGTTGCATTGGACGGAGCTTTAAAAACAGCCAATCCTGCATACGTCAACTATACCGTTAATGCTTTGGGATGGAGCCCCACCGTGTTAACTACAACATTGGCTACTGATGTATTAGGTGTTACTACAACCGGCGCTACATCCTTAGCAACATTAAATGGCAGAACTTTAAACGATGATGCCATTGATATTGAGTTAAAGTATGTGATTTTTGGCGGCAATGATGGCACTAAAAATCCTCAGCTGACAAGTGATCATGTGGACGCAAATGATAAACCATTTCTTGCTGCGTTCCCTTATTTGGCATCTCCATGGTAGTCTGACAATAAAAATGAAAAAAAGGCGAAGAAGCGATTCTTCGCCTTTTACAAAACTGCACTTCCGATAATGAAAAAATTATTACTTATTATTCTAACTGTTATTTTCCTGGTTGCAGGTGTTACAGCACAAAATAATATCAGGGGCAAAGTAGTAGATGCTGCGAGCCGACAACCACTGGAAAATGTATCCATTGTAAACGCAGGTGAGCCTAACAGCAGCACTCTCACAGACCAATACGGTAATTTTAATTTACAGGCCAATACTAATGCTATAAAACTGATTGCATCTTATGTAGGTTATAAAGCTTTGAGCATTGCGGTTGAAGAAAAGAATAAGGACGAAATAAAAATTGAATTACAACCTGATGTGGTGAATTTAAAAGACGTGGTGATACTAACCAGCGGCCATACTTCTAAATTCAGTACACTCAGCAAAACAGACCTTGATCTTAAACCGGTGCGCAACACACAAGAGCTGTTGCGATTGGTACCCGGACTTTTCATTGCACAACATGCAGGTGGTGGCAAGGCAGAGCAGATCTTCCTCCGGGGTTTTGACTGCGATCATGGCACCGACGTACAGGTGAGCGTGGATGGCCTCCCGGTAAATATGGTAAGTCATGCTCACGGGCAGGGCTATGCTGATTCGCATTTCATCATTCCTGAAACGATCAATAATATTGATTTTGGTGCAGGCCCCTATTATACGCAACACGGTAACCTGAACACGGCAGGTTATGTGGCATTTTCTACTTACAATGATATTCCAAAAAGCAGGATACAGATCGAAGGCGGATTTTTTAATACATTCCGTACATTGGTGATGTTGGACCTGTTGAAGAAAAATAAGGATAAACAAAGCGCTTATATTGCTTCAGAATTTTATTATACAAATGGTGCAACAGACAACAAACAAGATTTTAGCCGCTTCAATATCTTTGGAAAATATAATTTAGCGATATCGGCACATACACAGTTAACGGCATCCCTGTCTTCCTTCAAAAGTAAATGGGATGCATCCGGGCAAGTCCCTACAAGGGCTGTGGAAAGTGGACTGATCGGGCGTTTTGGCTCTATTGACCCTTCTGAAGGAGGCAATACGGAAAGGCATAATGCGAATCTTATTTTGTCGCATAGTTTTGCGGGTGGTACCACCTGGGAGAACCAGGCATTCTTCAGCCGTTATGTTTTCAACCTTTATTCCGATTTTACTTTTTATTTGAATGACCCGGTCAACGGAGACGAGATCAACCAGGCAGAAAAGCGTAATGTATTCGGGTACACGAGTAAGTTAGACCATCATTATTATTTTGGAAATATAGGCTTACGATCTACTTATGGCACAGGCATACGGTATGATGCTACCACGGACAGCAAATTAGCACATGTTGTAAAGCGGCAGTTCTTAAACAATATTAAATTGGGTGATATTAAAGAATCGAATGCTTTTGCGTATGTGCAACAACAACTGAGTGCAGGGAAATGGCTGATCGATGGCGGTTTACGACTGGACTACCTGCATTTTAATTACTTTGATAAATTAACTGTTGACCAGTTGCCCTCACAGGGAAAGACCATTGTAAGTCCTAAATTAAATATCCAGTACACATTAAATCCAAGGGTACAGTTCTTTATTAAATCAGGTAAAGGTTTTCATTCCAATGATACCCGCGTTGTAACAGCTAATGAAGGAAAAGATATCCTTCCTGCAGCTTATGGTGGGGATATTGGGTTCATTTTAAAACCATCCAAACAGTTCTTACTAACAGTTGCAGCCTGGTACCTGCACTTAGACCAGGAATTTGTATACGTAGGTGATGATGGAAACATTGAGCCAAGTGGTAAGACCAAACGGCAGGGTGTAGATGTAATTGCACGTTACCAATTCAGCAAAAACTTATTTGCCAATGTAAATATCAATTTTACCAGGCCAAGGGCTATCGGGGCAATCAAGGGAGAGGATTATATCCCTTTGGCACCAACGGCAACGAGTACCGGCGGTTTGTTTTATAAAAAGCAACAAGGCTTTAACGGTGCACTTTCTTACCGGTACATTAAAAGCCGTGCTGCTAATGAAGACAATACCATCATTGCAAAAGGATATTTTATTGTGGATGGAAGTATCAATTATACAAAAAAACGCTACGAGGTAGGACTTGCCATTGAAAATATGCTGAATGCTAAATGGAATGAAGCGCAGTTTGCAACAGAATCCCAATTAAAAGGAGAACCAGCTCCTGTAACTGAATTGAACTTCACTCCGGGAACTCCCTTCTTTGTAAGGTTAAAACTGGCGGTATTCTTCTAACAACGGGTCCTTTTATGGCGCTAAAACTATACTGGTCATTTCTACGTATGTCTTGCATACACCCGCCAACATGACCGGTCTGCAAAAAGATACATCCCGTTTTATTTACAAGGCCACCGGCCTGATAATATTGCTATTCCTGGTGAGTCAGCCTTTATGGGCGCACGTTATTGTGGGTGAGCTGGAAAAAATGTCCAAGACAGACGCAGCTATCTTATACCTTAAACTGGGGTATACGCATATACTGCCGCTTGGCTTTGACCATATCTTATTTGTACTAAGCCTTTTTTTATTAAGTCCTAAGTTAAAACCCGTGCTTTGGCAGGCAACCGCTTTTACCGTTGCCCATTGCATCACGCTGGGACTTACGATGTATCATATCATCACTCCTTCTCCAAAGATCGTAGAACCCATCATCGCTTTATCCATCATGTATGTGGCGCTGGAAAATATTTTTTCACCCCGTTTAAAAACTTCCCGGATAGGCATTGTATTCTTATTCGGATTGGTGCACGGGATGGGATTTGCTAATGCGCTCGGGCACCTGGGCCTTCCCAAAAATACCTATCTCAGTTCCCTGGTGATGTTCAATGTGGGTGTTGAACTGGGGCAATTGACCGTTATCCTTGCAGCCTTCTTCTTATTTGGCAAATGGTTCGGTGAAAAGGCCTATTACAGGTCAAGGGTTGTGATCCCCCTTTCGATATTGATCTCTGCCATTGCAGCTTATTGGACGGTGCAGCGGATCTTTTTTTAAAATGTCCTAAGTAGTATAGTGCCGATCTTACTAAAATCTTCATTATGAAAACTATTTTGTGTCTCTCCCTATTTTATTTTTCCGCTATTTTACTGAAAGCGCAGGGCTGCAGTGATGCGGGGGTTTGTACCATTGGTAATTTTTATGCCAATCATTTCGCAGTTGCAAAAAAGAGGCTGCATAAAAATGAGATCGACCTCAGTTATACTTATGGAACGCATTTAAAAGACGAACGTTTTTACCAGCCGCAGCTCAATTACCGCTTCCTTAAAAATGAAAAGACATTTTTTGAGATACGCCTGCCGGTAAGTATTGCAAAAAATACTTCATCCGGTATTTCCACTACTGGTATCGGCGATATAACGACTACGTATAACAGCAAACTAGCCATTAAAAAGAAACATATCATTGACTATGCGCTTGGCCTGCGCATTTCTCTTTCCAACGCAACTAAAAAAGATGAGAACAGCAACCTGTCCTACCCTATGACGCTACAAACCGGCCTTGGAACAACCGATATTATTGCAGCTGCCAGTTACAACCTGTGTAAATACCTGAGTGTTGGTACGGGTTTTCAGGTGCCTGTACTACAGTATAATAAGAATCAGCAATTCCTTTTTTACAACCCTGGTTTTGGCGGGGTATTGGGTGATGGTTATCGCAGAAGGCCGGATGCTTTATTGAAGTTTACCGGGCATTACCAGGCGGGTAATTTTAAAGTGAACGGTGGTGTGCTGGGGATATTTCATCTTGCCAATGACTATTATAATACCGTTGATAATAATAACAACTTTGCAGGAAAATATGTTTTGGAAAACTCAAAGGGCACTACATTGAATTGGAATGCAGAATTAAGTTATGCTGTCACAAAAAATTGTATGATCGGAATATTATATGCTGAGCCTTTTAAAACAAGAACAAATATTCCGGATGGTTTGGCAAGGTCAAGGATTGTTAGTTCAAAACTGACTTTTAGTTTTTAATATATTAAACATCCCTCTTTACCCCGACAGCGGTCAAAGACCCTGTCGGCGGTATATAATGTAGTTATTGAACCTGACCACTGTCGGCGATATATAATATAGTTATTCAACTTGACCATGTAGTTATTCAACTTAAGACCGCTGTCGGGGTTTTCAACCGCCAACAGGGTCTTTAAAACTCTTCCAACTCATCCTTAAGGTCTTTTTGCTTCCCCGGGCTCAGATCATACCTATTCTTGTGTGCAGCTTTAAAGAATTCCTGTGCATTGTATCCTTTACCAAGCCCCTCCATCATTTTACCCATCCAGTATAATTCAGGTCCTTCTAAAGGTTTCCCCGAAACATACTGTTGGTATTCTTTATAGGCTTCGTCATTTTTACCGCTTGAAAATAATGCCCATGCATACCATGCCCTTGTTTGCGGCGTATTCCTGTTGCTGAGCTCTTTTTGCGCAATGGCTAGCGCTTTGGCAGGCTGACGCAGTATGCCGCTATATAGATCAATAAGGTATTTGTTATACATATTTCCGTAAACAGTATCCGTTACCTGTGCTTCAAATTCACGGGCATACTTTGTTTCCATAACACTATCG
>JANYIM010000274.1 GCA_025362055.1 Bacteroidota bacterium | reverse complement strand
AACCTGGGCATCAACTCTGTGTTCAGGTATGATTTTAAAATAAATGGTATAAATATTCAATCCGGAACTTCCAATACCTTTACTGCACTGGCCCTCCTGAACAATGATACCGTAACCTGTGCGGTACGGGTAACCCCCGGCACCTGCCTGACTTCACCCACCAATGTTTCAAACAGTATACTGATGACGGTTAATCCCATCCCGTTAATTTCTTTTGACCCTTTAGATCTGACAATAACATTGGGCAGTTCGATCCCGTTAAGTGCAAGTATTACGGGAACTATTGCAAACTACCTGTGGACCCCATCCACAGGATTGAATAATGCATCTGCCGCGGTTCCACTGGCGAACCCGTTAGTAAATACTACTTATAACCTGCACGTGATCTCCACAGATGGATGTACTGCGGATAAGACAGTAACGGTCAAAGTCGTTAAAGAAATTTATATCCCAAATGCATTTACCCCGGATGATAATGTGCAGAATCGTGTTTTCAGAATTCCTTCCGGAACTTCATTAAAGTTACAGTACCTGTTAATTTACGACCGGTATGGCAATAAAGTTTTTTCTACGGAAGATATAAACCAGGGATGGGATGGTACTTACAAGGGTAAACCGGCGGCACAGGGTACTTATGTTTATATGATCAAAGGAACTGATTTTAAAGGGGATGTTTTTTTGAAAGGAGCCTTATCCCTGATCCGCTGATTTTTTGTTACCCTGTAACTATTTACGAAATGAAACGTATCTGCTTTTTTATAACAGATCTTTTGATCGTCTAAAACTATGATATGAAGAAACATAAACTCTTTTCCCTTGCCCTGCTCTTTCTATTATTTGCAGGTAATTTTTGTTATAGCCAGGCAGCCATTAAATATGGTAATAACCCTGCTGCCGGGAAATACTTTAGTAATGATGGCGTAAAGATCTACTACGAGATATACGGTGAGGGCACACCATTGGTACTACTGCATGGCAATGGGGGTTCAATAGGAAGCAGGGCAACGTTCATTGATGAATTCTCAAAAAAATATAAAATAATAGCGCTCGACAGCCGTTGCCATGGCAAGTCCGACTGCCCGGCCCAATACCTTACCTACGAACAGATGTCGGAAGATGTGTACCAGTTGTTACAGCAACTCAATATCGACTCTGCGTTTGTATGGGGACATAGCGACGGAGCCATCCTTGGTTTATTACTATCCATCCATCACCCCGAAAAAGTTAAAAAATTACTGGCCACCGGCGCTAATCTCAGGCCAGACACTACCGCCGTTGATCCCGCGCTTTTACCATTAATTGATCTGATGGGTAACCTGGTGAAAAATGACAGTGTGCGGTCAAAACAATTCAGGCTACTGGTAGATCAGCCGAATATACCTGTGACCGACCTGCAAAAAATAAAAAGCAGTGTGCTGGTAATGGCAGGCGACAGGGACGCCATAAGGAACAGGCATACACTGGAGATATTTGAGAATATACCCAAAGCAGAATTATGTATCCTGCCGGGGGCTACCCATTTTGTTTACGAGGACAGGAAGAAATGGTTCACAGAGATACTCTATGATTTCTTTGATAATCCACCAAGACTTACAACAACTGCAGAACTAATGATAAAGGCCTATAAGAAATGACCAGGGAAAAGAAAACTTTACTGCCTGTTCTCTGATTAATTTATCTCAAATAGTAAAAACAGTAGTGAATTAAAAATTCTTTTCAGCGCCTTCCGCAGGACCTGCGGGAAACTTATGCCAGCCAAAATGCATTACGCATTGATCATCCCGTATCCTTAATTCACCACTAAATAAACAAGTATAGCCGTTCGCTCAACTTAGGGAAGGATTTTTTTAGACAGTATTAATATTGTTTGGAAAATCAATTTTATGAAAAGATCAGTACCCCTGCTTTTTTTGCTGCTTTTTATAATGGTCAGTATATCCCGTGCACAGCAGGGAGTTAGTATAAATACAACAGGCACCGCAGCAAATACTTCTGCCATGCTGGATGTAAGTTCCACAACCAAAGGGGCTTTAATTCCAAGAATGACCAATGCACAGGTCATCGCCATTGTAAGCCCTGCCACAGGCTTATTCATTTACCAGACAGATATTGACAGCGGCTTTTATTATTATAGTGGCAACCGGTGGATACAAATGGCAGCTGTTGATACCAGCACAAAAAGTGCCTGGTTGCTGGGCGGAAATAAAAATACGAACCCAACAACTCATTTTATTGGCACTGCAGATAATAAGTCACTTAAATTTCGGGTAAATAATCTGCCGTCGGGAGAGATAAATCCAACTAGTTTTAATACGTCATTTGGATATAAAGCGATGTCAGGTATAACTTCCGGTACATCCAATGCGGCTTTTGGCTTTAATGCCCTTTTTAATAATACTGCAGGTTCTCAAAATGTTGCTGTTGGGCATAATGCACTTTTTACAAATACGCTTGGCAGTTCCAATACAGCCATTGGTTATTCAGCCGGGACATTTAACAGCACGGGTTCTGCGAATGCTTTTTTTGGCACCGGGGCAGGATCCGCAAATACAACAGGCAGTTATAATTCCTTTTTTGGATATGCCGCCGGGGTAGCAAATACAACTGCGATCAACAATTCCTTTTTTGGCCAGGCCTCCGGTCCGGTTAATACAACCGGGCAGGATAATACTTTTTTGGGTAATGGTGCCGGCTTTAAAAATACTGTTGCATCTAACAATGCAATTGTTGGAAGCTTAAGCGCATTCAATAATAATTCAGGTTATAGCAATACCGTAGTGGGTATGTCTGCATTATTTAATAATACATCAGGCCATAACCTTGTTGCTATAGGAGATTCAGCGATGTATAATCAAAACGGTGGTGGTTTTAATACTGCGATAGGAAGCAAATCAATGTATTCAAACATCACGGGCTCGGATAATACTGCTAGCGGTTATCAAGCACTTTATTTTAATACCACGGGAAGTAGTAATACTGCTAGTGGTAGCACAACTATGTATCTAAATACCACAGGTAATGCTAATACTGCCACTGGTAATTCGGCGATGTACTTAAATACTACGGGATTTAATAACACTGCCACTGGTTACAGATCACTCTATTACAATACTACGGGCAGTGATAACACCGCTAACGGTATCTCCTCACTTAGTAATAATAACACCGGCAGTGAAAATGTAGCTAGTGGGGAATATTCGTTGTTCGCCAACTCAACAGGCAATGGTAACACCGCCGCAGGAGGCTACACGCTTTCCCAAAATACCATTGGAACTAATAATACTGCCATAGGATATGCGGCACTTAACAACAATGGTTCGGGGATCAATAACACCGCAAATGGTTACCAGGCTATGTACAATAATTTGTCGGGAAAAAGTAATACAGCTTATGGCGCCGGTGCTTTATTCAACAATACGATCGCTTCAAATATTGTTGCCATAGGTGATTCTGCTTTGTTTAATAACGGAGTCGGTGCAACGCTGAGTAATCAATCCATTCAAAATACTGCTACCGGATCAAAAGCACTGTATTCAAATACACTGGGTACAGCTAATACCGCCAGCGGATCCCTGTCCTTGCAAGCCAATACTACGGGGAATTATAACGCTGCCTACGGAGTGGGTGCACTGGAAGTGAATACTGTGGGAAACAATAATACTGCTACGGGAACCGTAGCACTGGAATCAAATGTTATCGGAAGTAATAATACCGCCAGTGGATATCTTGCCATGGAGGGTAACACTACCGGAAGTAACAATACTGCCACCGGGGTGTTTGCCCTGCGATTCAATACTACTGCCAGTAATAATACTGCTTATGGGTATGGTTCACTTCTTAGCAATAACACAGGAATTGAATTGTGTGCAGTTGGGTACCAATCATTGTCTAGCAATACAGGGAATTTCAATACGGCATTAGGCTTTAATGCTTTGTTAGCTAATACAACAGGCTTCTCCAATTTTGGCGCGGGTGATAAAGCCTTAGATAATAATACAACGGGTAGTATCAATACAGGTGTAGGTAATAATGCTTTGGGAGTAAACACCACGGGTGGCCAAAATACAGCAGTGGGTGCAGATGCATTGAGTACAAATACCACAGGTTCTCAGAATACCGCCATTGGCTATAGCGCCGATGTTAGCAGTGGCGCCCTCAGTAATGCTTCAGCAATTGGTTATAATGCAACAGTAAATGCCAGCAATAAAGTTGTTATCGGTAATACATCTGCAACGGTTATTGGCGGGCAGGTGGGCTGGAGCATTTTTAGCGATGGGCGTTTTAAAGAAAATATCAAAGAAGATGTTCCGGGCCTTGATTTTGTAACCAGGCTCAAGCCCGTTACTTATACATTGAACATAGATAAATTTAACAGGCATTTAAGGCAGAACATGCCCGATAGTGTTCAAAAAAAGCATGCAAACGCAGACCAGGTAACCTCAACTGCGAGTTCCATTGTTCACACCGGTTTTATTGCACAGGATGTAGAAAAAACGGCTAAGGAATTGGGATACAATTTTGATGGCGTTAATGTGCCCACCAATCCCACAGATAATTACTCTATTTCTTACAGCCAGTTTGTAGTGCCGTTGGTAAAAGCAGTGCAAGAG
>JANYIM010000259.1 GCA_025362055.1 Bacteroidota bacterium | reverse complement strand
ACTGCATCCAGTATATCTGTTTTTTCACGAACTTCTTTTGGTAACTCGCACATTTCGGCAATACCTCCTGCATTATCAGCAATGGGTCCAAATGCATCAATGGCCAGTTGCATGGCAGTAGTCGACATCATCCCAGCCGCTGCAATGGCAACACCATAAAGGCCTGCACATTCATAGCTTCCCCAGATACCGCCTGCCAGAACAAGGATCGGTAATAAAGTACTTTCCATACCTACTGCCAGTCCGCCAATAACATTGGTGGCATGACCGGTAGCGCTTTGACGGATAATACTGAGCACCGGGCGTTTACCCATTGCCGTATAGTATTCTGTGATGATACTCATCAACACACCCACACCCAATCCAACTACGATGGCACCCATTACACCATTGCGGGTAAAATCGTGACCACGTAAGATCATATTTTCAGGAAGGATATAATAAACCAAACCGGCACAGGCAATGCCCGCCAGTATCATTGAACCCCAGTTGCCCATGTTCAATGCTTTTTGTACGGTACCGGTACTTAAACCGGCCTTGTCACTGATGCGTACAAAAAAGGTACCTACGATTGAAAGAATGATCCCTGCACCGGCGATCAACATCGGCAGCAAAATGGGAGAGAGGCCATTGAAAGCATCGCCTTTTGCTATGGTTTCCTGGCCTAACACCATTGTTGCCAGAACGGTAGCAACATAGCTTCCAAAAAGATCGGCACCCATTCCAGCAACATCACCTACATTATCCCCCACATTATCGGCAATGGTAGCCGGGTTACGCGGATCATCCTCAGGAATACCTGCTTCAACTTTACCTACCAGGTCGGCGCCTACATCAGCGGCCTTGGTATAAATGCCGCCACCCACACGGGCAAATAAGGCTATACTTTCTGCCCCCAGGCTAAAACCGGTCAGTACCTCAATGGTACGTAACATACCTTCAGGATTAGCATCATCACCCGGCGCAAAGAAATGTTTTAGAATTAAGAATAAACCACCAAGTCCCAGTACGGCAAGACCGGCAACCCCGAGTCCCATTACCGCACCCCCGCCAAAAGACACATTCAAGGCCTTTGCAAGGCTGGTCTTGGCAGCTTGTGTAGTACGCACATTGGCCTTGGTAGCTGCTTTCATGCCGATATAACCTGCAGTTGCGCTACAGATGGCGCCTAAAATAAAAGCTACTGCGATACTCCAGTGTGAATGTGTATTGCTTTGTGACATAAAGCCCAATAATAAGGCTACTATAACAACAAAATAGCCCAATATTTTCCATTCCGCTTTTAAGAAAGCCATGGCACCCTCAGCAATATAATTGCTGATCTCTTTCATGCGGTCACTGCCGGCATCCTGCTTGCTAACCCATTTGAATTTTATAAGTGTGTAAATCAACCCTACAACACCCATCGCCGGAACGGCATAAAACAGTAGTTTGTCCATACGTAATAATTGTTCTGAATTTTGGACGGCAAAAATAGGATAAAAGGGGCAAAAACGGTGAGAATAGGGAGGTTAATTAAGAAGCTGCTAATATCTCATTTACTAAGATCTACCGGATTGGCAAAGGTGGCCGGCGAAGATACCGGCCATGGTTGGTGTTATCACGAACTGCGATAAATTTTATTTTTAGCCAGTTCCCAAAAGCAGCAAACGGTTAAGTTTTTTATATCGCCGTCTTCTTAAAAAAGATCACTTTGATGATATCCGCTGTTATCACATATAAGATCAAAATGCCGGCGATGATACCCAATAACTGGAAGGGCGGTACTACAAAACCCAATTGTGCAGCAAAAGGGGTGAAGGGAAGGGCAATGGTTATCAACAGGCCCAATGCACTTAAAGCGATCAATAATTTACCCGGGATACTTTTCAATAAGGATTTGTGCGTGCGTACTACAAATAAAATGAGTAATTCGGTGAGGATGGATTCAATGAACCAGCCGGTATGAAAGACCTGTTCTGTTTTAAAGAACTTATACAAGACAAAAAAAGTGAGATAATCAAATACCGAACTATGCAAACCAAACACGATCATAAAATTCTTGAGCTGTTTGAGGTTCCATTTTTGCGGAACCTTTAATTCATCCTCATCAACATTATCGGCCGCTACTGCCATGTAAGGAAAATCGGTGAGGAAATTGGTCATTAGTATCTGTTGCGGCAACATGGGCAGGAAGGGGAGGATCAATGAAGCGCCCGCCATGCTGAACATATTTCCAAAAGTGGCGCTGGTATTGGTGTAAATATATTTGAGTGTATTTAAAAAAGTTCTCCTGCCTTCCAGGATACCTGCGTTGAGTACGGCAAGGTCTTTTTCCAACAGTACCACATCGGCTGCTTCTTTGGCAACGTCTACCGCATTATTGGTAGAGATGCCTACGTCTGCTGCATTGATGGCGGCAACATCATTGATGCCATCGCCCATGTATGCAACCGTATAACCCGCCTTGCGAAAAGCTTTAATGATATTTTCTTTTTGCTGTGGTTCTATCTCTGCAAATACATTGGCTCTTTGAACCTGTATTACCAGCGCTTCGGGGCTCATTTTGGCGATATCGCTGCCTGCGATCACATTGATATTGGTTAACCCGATCTTTTCCCCGACATAAGCTGCTACTAATTTATTGTCGCCGGTAATGATCTTTAACTGTACACCATTATTGTTCAGTTCTTTGATCACATCGATCACCCCTTCTTTCATCGGGTCGAAGAGTAAGACAAAGCCTGCAAATGTCATTTGTGCTTCATCATCCTTTGTGAATTTTGCATTTTCTGCACAGTCTTTATAACATACGCCGATCGTACGAAAGCCTTTGCTGCTGTATTGGAGATAGAGGCCATCGATGGCTTTTTGGTGATCGGTTATCGAGGCTGTTGTTCCATCAGCGAGTAATACCTTGTCACAGATGGCAACAATATTATTGATAGCACCTTTGCTGATGAGTTTATTGGCATTGTCTTTAGTAACAGCTACGGTTAAGCGCTTACGGATGAAGTCATACGGGATCTCACCTGTCTTCTGGTAACCATCAGCAGAAACATTTTCCAGGGTCTTTAAAGCATCATCCATCGGGTTGGAGAATCCTGTTTCAAAAAATGCGTTTAAATAAGCCAGTTGTTTTACGGTCGCATTTTCATTTCCATCAATGCCGGTGATGCCGGATATCTTTAGTACACCTTCTGTTAATGTACCGGTCTTATCTGAACAAAAAAGATTTACTTCTCCCAGGTTTTGTATCGAGGATAATTTTTTTACGATCACTTTTTGTTTGGCCATCCGCTTGGAGCCGGCGCTCATGGCTATTGTCATGATGGCAGGCAATAATTCAGGGGCCATACCAACTGCAAGGGCCAATCCAAATAACAAAGAATCGATCAGCGGCCTTCCGAAGTAAATGTTGACTGCTAAAATAATTATGGCCAGTACAATAGTGATCTGCATCAGCAGGTAACCGAATTTGCGGATGCCTTTTTCAAAAGCGGTTTCTTCCACCGGTTTGGAGAGGCTTGCAGAGATGGTGCCGAAAACAGTGTCTTTACCTGTGAATACGGCAACGGCTTTACCGCTTCCGCTAACGATGCTGGTGCCTTCAAACAAAACATTTGTTCGTTTACTCATACCCGTATCTGCTGCAAGTATTCCTATTTCTTTTTCGGCGGGATAAGTTTCACCGGTGAGGGTTGCTTCGTTGACATGAAGGTCATTCTCTTCCAGTAATAAGCAGTCTGCCGGAATGATATCGCCGGCAGAAAATAAAATGATATCACCGGGTACTACCTCTTCAGAGTATACACTGGTTGCTTCATTATCGCGCAACAGTTTTACTTTACTGCGAATGATGGAACGGAGTTTTTCAACAGCAAGGCCGGCATGGCGTTCCTGTATAAAACTCATGATGCCTGTAGCGAGGAGGATGAACAGGATAATAAACACGTCGGATGTCTCACCAAGAAATGCAGAGAGTATCACGGCTGCCACCAATAATAAGGTGAGCGGACTTTTAAACTGTGCAATGAACAGGATAATATCTTTTAGCAGTTGTGGCTTTTCTTTCTTCTTACTCGCTGTTGCTGCAAGGCGTTTAGCTGCTTCTGCAGAAGACAGTCCGGCATCAGTTGACCCCAGTTCAGTTAATACATCATTTGACTGGTATTGCCAGTATGCGTGCAGGTCCATCCTTTTTGTTTACGCTAAAGATAGAATAATGAATGAGGATGAGTACCTGCCTGTAGCACATTTACATTAGCTTAACCATATTAGGCAGGTAAAGAGGGGACATTACGAGACCTGTTTGAATGCTTCTCCTAAGCAATCTACTATATCACCTGCGATCATGGCCTCGGGAGAAAACTTTTGCGCAGCGATATCACCTGCCATTCCGTGTAAATAAACGCCCAGCAATGCAGCCTGCAATGGAGGATAGCCCTGGGCCAGTAAACCGGTGATGAAACCAGTCAGCACATCACCCGCCCCGGCTGTTGCCATGCCTGCATTTCCGGTACTGTTAAACCAGCCCTTGCCTTCGGGCGTACTAATAAAAGTGTAATGCCCTTTTAAAACAATATAGATATTGTATTCTTTTGATCTTTCCAGTGCCCGTTGCAGGTATTGGAAATCATTACTAGCGCTACCAAATAAACGCTCAAATTCTTTAGGATGAGGGGTGAGTATTGAAAGGGGTGGTATGGCGTTGAGTAAAGACGGATCGGCTGCGATGGTGTTTAAAGCATCAGCATCTACCAGCAATGGCTTGTCTATTTTTTTGAAAACTTTTTTTAATAAAGCACTGTGAGTAGGGTGTAAACCGATCCCCGGGCCCATTCCAACCGTATCAAATCTTTCAATCCCTTCCATGGATGATACATATTCTTCGCCGTTCACCTTGCACATTGCTTCGGGGACAGACGATTGTAAAATAGCATAGCCGCATTCAGGAATATAGCAACTGAGCTTACCTACGCCACTACGCAAACAACTGCGGGCGCTTAGTATTGCTGCACCCATCATGCCATAACTTCCACACCATAACGCTGCATGGCCATAAGTTCCTTTATGCGAAAATTTTTTCCGGGGCTTATAAATGCTTTTGATGAATTGCCGGTCTGATAGTTCAAATGCCGCAGCAGTTTCTTTTTCAAAGGTTTTGTCGAGCCCGATATTTAACAGGGTTACTTCTCCACAATAGTTTTCATTCTCTGGCAATAAGAAAGCGAGTTTATAATGTTGAAAGGTAAGTGTATGGGTAGCTTTGATAATGCTATTGCCTTTGGAGCTTTTATCTGCAAATAAGCCGCTGGGCAGGTCAATGGAGATAATGGGTACATTGGTATCATTGATATAGCTGATCAATGCAGCCTCTATTCCATTCGGTGGTTTATTTAAGCCTGTTCCGAATAAGGCATCTATCACTACATGGCCATGTGCTATCTCCGGGAATGATCCTGGTTCAGTAATAAAATGCAAGGCCTTATTATGTGGTTGCAACCTTTGCAGGTTAATTTCAAAATCATCGCTGCCCTTATTTTCGGTACCCGGAATATAGACGGTTACTTTATAATTATCCTGTAAAAGCAGGCGTGCAATTGCCAATCCATCGCCGCCATTATTTCCTCTTCCACAAAATACCAGGAAATGTTTTTGTTGATAGTTATGCTCCGATATCCAGCGACAACAGGCTGTAGCAGCCCTTTCCATCAGGTTGATGGAAGTAATGGGTTCATTGGCGATAGTGGCTGCATCCCAATTTTTTATTTGAGTTGCGGAGAATATCTTCATGCATTGAAGTTACATAATTAACAGTTGGTAGTTCGAAGTTGCATCCTACTAACTACTAACTGCTTCAGATTTTCTCCAAAACATCCCTCGTCATTTCATTCTGCACATCACCGGTATTCAATGTAGTTGCCGGTTCAAACAAAAGTATATGCACTTCTTCTTCGGCCACGGGTTTATGCTCAACGCCCCTTGGTACGATCAGGAATTCGCCTTCATTGATGGTTATTGTTTTATCCCTTAGTTCCATATTGAAGGAACCTTTTATTACCAGGAATAGCTCATCTTCATGATCGTGCTTATGCCAAACAAATTCGCCTTTCAGTTTTACAGCTTTTACATGCTGGTTATTTAATTCGCCAATGATACGGGGATTACAATGGTCATTGAAGCGGGAAAGTTTTTCAGCGATATTTACTTTTTGCATAAATTATTTTTCCTTTGAGAGGCTCAGTAAATGCTCATGCAATGCCTGTACCTGGGGCACTAACATATGCAGTTCATCATTGGTGATAACAAAATTGCACAGCCGCATTTTTGCTTCTTCATCCAGTTGCTTGTTCATCCTTGCCATTACTTCTTCCCGGGTGATATGATCCCGTTGTATCACCCGTTGTATGCGCAGGGGAGTGGGGGCATGCACGCCTATCACGTAATCCAGCCATTCCTGTGCACCACTTTCAAAAATAAGCGCTGCTTCTTTTACGGCGTAGGGAGGAGCTTGCGCACCGGGCGCTTCGAGTTGTTGCAGCCATTTTATTGCGTCTGTAAAAGTAACGGGGTGAACGAGGCTATTCAATTGTTCTAATTTTTTAGGCGAATTAAAAACAATTGCTGCAAGTGCGGCACGATTTAAAATACCGTTAGTATAAGCTTCGTCTCCAAACAGTTCCTGTATCTTTTGTTTCAGCTCCTCATTTTCATTCATCAATCGTTTGGCAGCCTCATCTGCATAATATACGGGCACGCCCAATACCTCAAATATTTTTGCAACCGTGCTTTTGCCGCTGCCGATGCCGCCTGTGAGGCCTATTCGAAGCATGAGTTAGTGGTTAAGATCAAAAGTCAAAAACAAAAAATCCGGAATCGAAGTTAAACCTCCATCCCGGAATATGCTACACAAATCTGTGAAATCAATTAGTTAGTATCATTTGCGATCATTTCTTATCCGCAACAGGCTTGTTCAAATTAGCCGTCATTTCAAGGCTTACCGCACTGCGTTCAATTTTCATATAACTGCCCGGACTGGTCTCCAGCATTAGTGTACCATCGTCGTTTACCTTATTTATTGCACCATGGATGCCGGCAGTGGTTATAACCTTATCACCTTTTTGCAGGTTATTGATAAATTGCTTTTGCTGCTTTGCTTTTTTTGCCTGCGGGCGGATCATGAACATCCAGAAAACGAGGACCATCAATCCCATCATGATCAAAGTGCTGGAAGCGCCGCCTTTCTGGTCACCCTGGCCCAGCATCAAAAAAATACTTAATAGTTGCATGTTATTTGTTTATTTATTGGTTTAGAAAGTTTGGGGTTCAAATTTAAAGTGTTTTCTAAATCCTAAACCCCGTTGATCTTTTATTCTTTTCCTACTACTTCGCCGGTTAATAATAACTGGGGGAAGCCGGGGATGGCGTTAGAATTAACAGTCACTGTCTTGTGAGCACTGCCTATCCTGCCTTTGCTGTCGAATATCACTTTTATAAAACCCGTATCTCCCGAAAGTATTGGCATCTCCGGCTTTTGCGGAACGGTGCACCCGCAACTGGCCGTTGCATTTGTTATTATCAAAGGCTTGTTGCCGGTATTTTTAAAACGATAATTGTATTCCACCTTTTCACCGTCCGTTACTTTACCGAAATTATATGCCGTGTCAATGACCTGCACCGTGGTAGAATCTTTTAAGGCCTGTTCCCGTTGTTTCATTGCGTCATCGGCGATCCTGTCCTTCCGTTTTACATCACAGGAAACCAGGATCACAGGTATCAATAAAAATAAAATATACTTTTTCATCCGGTTCTTTTTTTGCAAAGATAATTAGGTTAGGCTTAGAAGTTTAGGGGTTTCGAAAGTTTAGATCACAGATTTTAGGATAGTTACAGTTTTAGTATGCTTCAAAACCAAACCTTCTAAATTTTCCTTAAATGATACTATTCTTAAAACTCTTCTTACTTATCTTATTTTCTGCCGTTAGTTCTTTATGAATATTATCAAGCAGCCCGTTCACAAATTGCCCGCTTTGAACGGTGCTGTAGTCCTTGGCAAGGTCGATATACTCATTGATCGTGACCTTGGTAGGGATGGTCTCAAAATAAAGGAACTCGCAAACACCCATTTGAAGGATGATAAGGTCCAGTGAGGCGATCCGGTCGGCATCCCAGTTCTTTAGTTTTGGTTTGATGAGTTCCATGCAAACCTCTTTCTTGTCTAAAACAGTTTGCAGGAGGCTTTTAGCGAATTCCCATTTTTCCTTACTCACCATCTCAGTAAAATCGTGGTTGGATGGTTTTTGTAAAAAATTCAATACCAGCAGGTTCATCATTTCCGCATCATCATCCCAGTGAATGAAATTTTCTTCCAGGTGTGAAATGAAGTCCTCATTCGGTAACATCAGGCTGCCAAAAATAAATTCCAGCATGTCTTTCTCCGACTTCTTATCCCTTGATTGTAGTTCAATATATTCTTTGTATTCGGGCGAGTCAGCCAATTGCAGGTAAGTCTTTTTCAGCAGGTCTTTGTCAATGATCAGTTGAGGTTTAAATTCTGCGACAGCCTTTTTAAATCCCGCTTCTTCCAGGATCTTCCACAATAATTCATTGCCGGCGATCCTGGTATTGATATTCAGGTCGTGGGCAGTGGGGAGGTGTTTGGAAGCTTTGTGCAAGGCATCCGTTTCGGCATAACGTGCCACTTCAGTGATAAAATAAACGAGATAAGTAAAAAGATAACGGCTCTGTTCAATTTTTTTGGTAAGGATGTTAAGGGCTTCACCGGGTTTCACATCTCCGTTCATGCTGTCAACGCTGTACAAGGTCTGCATCACTTTTACCCTGATATTTCTTCTGCTGATCATTCGTAAAGAACTTTTTATATTGAATTTGCAAATGTAGGAAGAAGTTTTGGGTTTGGAGTGTGGTATATAGGGTTTAGAAGTTCAGGGCGTATGACAAAAATGGCAGTACTCAACTGTCGAACGGGGCAGTATAAATACCTATTCTGACAAAAATACTGCTATCTCGTGCTTTAATGCCCGTTGGTACGGAAATGGCTGTACCTTTGCCGTCCGTTAAAAACGGCTTTTTAAATATTTCAATAAATCAAAAACTAATACATTATGGCTAAAGTAAAGAATGCTGCTGCAAAACTGAGCATTACACCTTTGCACGACAGGGTTATTGTACAACCTGCTGCTGCTGAAGAAAAGACCGCCGGTGGTATCATCATACCGGATACTGCAAAAGAAAAACCTCAACGTGGCGTGGTATTGGCCGCTGGTCCTGGTAAAAAAGACGAGCCAGTGATGGTAAAGGCGGGGGATACTGTTTTGTATGGTAAATATGCCGGAACAGAAATTTCGATAGAAGGGAAGGATTACCTGATCATGAGGGAGAGTGATATCCTTGCGATTGTTTAATTTGATGATTTGAAGATTTGACGATGAAATTCAATCAATCATCAAATCAATCAATCATCAAATCAACTAATCAACTAATCATCAAATCACCAAATTAATAAATTTTCAAATCATCAAATTAATATATTATGTCAAAAATGATATTCTTCGATATTGAAGCAAGAAATAAAATGAAAAAGGGCGTTGATACTTTGTCAGACGCAGTAAAAGTAACGCTGGGTCCTAAGGGCCGTAATGTGGTGATCGAACGTAAGTTTGGCGCACCAACGGTTACCAAGGATGGTGTTACCGTTGCAAAAGAAATTGAACTGGAAGACCCCATTGAAAATATGGGCGCACAGATGGTGAAAGAAGTGGCTTCTAAAACTGCAGACATTGCAGGCGACGGTACCACAACTGCAACCGTACTTGCACAAAGTATTATCAGTGAGGGTTTGAAAATGGTTGCTGCGGGCGCTAATCCAATGGACCTGAAACGGGGAATTGATAAAGCGGTTAGTCTTGTTGTTGAGCATTTGAAAAGCCAGACACAGACGATCGGTAACGATACAAAAAAAATTCAGCAGGTTGCAACCATCTCTGCCAACAATGATGAGACGATCGGTAAATTAATTGCCGAAGCTTTTGCCAAAGTAGGTAAGGAAGGTGTTATCACTGTAGAAGAAGCAAAGGGTACCGATACTACCGTTGATATTGTAGAAGGTATGCAATTCGATCGTGGATATATCAGCCCTTACTTCGTTACCAACAGCGAAAAAATGCAGGCCGAATTAAGCAATCCTTATATTCTGATCTATGATAAGAAGATATCTACCATGAAAGATATCCTTCACATTTTAGAGAAAGTTGCTCAAACAGGCCGTCCGTTGGTAATCATTGCAGAAGACCTGGAAGGCGAAGCACTGGCAACATTGGTGGTAAACAAATTGCGTGGTACGATTAAAGTGGCAGCGGTGAAAGCACCGGGTTTTGGCGACAGGAGAAAAGAGATGTTACAGGATATCGCCATCTTAACTGCCGGAATCGTTGTAAGTGAAGAACAGGGTTTTAAATTAGAGAATGCAGACCTTACTTATTTGGGTACGGCTGAAAGCGTGACCATTGATAAGGACAATACCACTATTGTTGGCGGTAAAGGTTCAAAGAAAGATATCACTGCAAGGGTAAACCAGATCAAAGCACAGGTGGAAGTAACCACTTCTGATTATGATAAAGAAAAATTGCAGGAGCGTTTGGCAAAATTAGCCGGTGGTGTTGCGGTATTGTACATTGGTGCAGCAACAGAAACCGAAATGAAAGAAAAGAAAGACCGTGTTGATGATGCTTTACACGCTACAAGGGCAGCTGTTGAAGAAGGCATCGTACCCGGTGGTGGTGTAGCGTATATCCGCGCTGCTGCTAGTCTTGATCCTAAAGTAAAAGGACAGATCGCCGATGAGCAAACAGGTATGGCCATTGTTCGCCGTGCACTGGAAGAGCCTATCCGTTGCTTAACCGCCAATGCAGGAATTGATGGTTCTATCGTTATTCAAAAAATAAAAGAAGGCAAGGGCGATTTTGGTTTCAATGCACGTACAGAAGTGTATGAAAATCTTTTCAAAGCTGGTGTAATTGATCCAACCAAGGTTAGTCGTGTTGCATTGGAAAATGCAGCTTCTATCGCAGGCATGATGCTGACCACCGAATGTGTGATCGCTGATAAACCTAAAAAAGAAGAAGCACATAGCCATGGTGCACCGGATATGGGCGGAATGGGCGGTTATTAAGAAAGCTGACAGTATTAAAATACGAATCCCTCTTGCATTTGCAGGAGGGATTTTTTTGGGGTATAAAAAAGATGGAAATGTTTAATTTAATTTTTTCCAGAAAGCGCCTGCGTCATCGATCCTGATTATTTCTTCTGTGATATTATGTTTTTCCCTATAATCCATCACGGCCAGTTTACAACCGGGTACAACACCAAAATCATCAATGATAAGGTAACCGCCCTTCGATAATTTAGGATACAAGCTATCCAGCGCATTGATGGTAGATTCATACATATCGCCGTCCAGTCTTAGTACAGATAATTTTTCAATAGGGGCGGTGGGGAGGGTATCTTTGAACCAGCCCTTTAAAAATTTTACCTGGCCATCCAGCAATCCATATTTTTCAAAATTATACATCACCTGCTCCTGCGATATGGCCAGTACGTTTGAGAAAACATAATGATTATCTCCTTTATCAGCAGCATATTTGTCTGCATCAGGCTTGGGCAACCCTTCAAAAGAGTCTGCCACCCAAACGGTCTTGTCGGTTACACCGGCTACCTTCAGCAGGGCCCTCATAAAGATCACGGAACCACCTCTCCATACACCTGTTTCAATCAGGTCGCCGGGAATATTATTTTTGATGGTATCATTTACGCAGAATTCAATATTATCCATGCGTTTCAATCCAACCATAGAATCGGCATAAGCAGGCCAGTCAACGCCATTTAATCTTCTTTCCCTGTTAAAAGGGATCTTTTCGCGGATGGTAAAAGCACTGTTCTTCAATATTCTTTCCAGCATGTACAACAACATATACCTGGGTTTCTGTCCTTTATTCCTTTGAATAGGAGGGGTTTCGCCCATTTCCATCCTATGATAATCGATCAATACTTTTTTTAGCAGGTCAATATAAAGGTTATCGCTCATATACTTTATTAAGTGGCAAATGTAAGAAAATACGGGGGATTTTTTTGTACAGGCATCTTTTGCTATATTGGAAATTGCTTGACCGTATTATTTCAAATTCTAAAATCATTTCAATGAAACTATTTTCCAGGTTTTGCTTCCTTATGGCATTGTTAAGTTTGTCTGTTTGTGGACTTAGCCAAAATAAATTATCTCCGTCTAATCCTTTTTATAACAAAAGTAAATTAGCCTATGAAGCAGCCGATTTTAAAAAAATAAAGAATAGTGATTTTGCACCTGCTTTTGAAGAGGGTATGCGGGCTCACCTGGCCGAGATCCGAAAGATTGCCGATAACCCGGTGGCGCCCAGTTTTGAGAACACTTTTGTTGCAATGGAAAAAAGTGGGCGTTTGTTAGACAGGGTCAACAATGTTTTTAATCTACTCACTGGTGCCAATACGAACGACGAGTTACAGAAGATACAGGAAGAAGTAGCACCCAAACAAGCTGCTCACCAGGATGCGATCTACCTGGATACCAAACTATTTAAAAGGGTCGAGGCCATTTATAATAAACGTGCGCAGCTTAAGTTAGACGCTGAATCTGCCCGCCTGGTAGAATATATTTACCAGGAATTTGTATTAGCAGGGGCAAATCTTTCAGATGCAGATAAAGCGGCCTTGAAAAAATTGAATGAAGAAGAAGCTTCCCTGAGTGCAAAGTTCACCAATCAATTATTGGGCGCTGGCAAGGGAGGAGCCCTGATCATAGATGATTCCTCTGCATTGACAGGCCTTTCAAAAGGAGAGATAGATGCTGCGGCAAGGGATGCCAGGGCAAAAAAATTGGATAACAAGTGGGTGCTGGCATTGCAGAACACTACACAACAGCCGGCATTGCAATCACTCACTGATAGGGCTACCCGACAAAAATTATTTGAAGCTTCCTGGAACCGTGCGGAGAAAGGCGATTCAAATGATACCCGCAATACCATTGCGCAAATAGCGAAGATCCATGCTGCAAAAGCAAAGCTGGTTGGCTTCGCCAATTATGCTGCCTGGAAACTGCAGGATCAAATGGCAAAGACACCTGATGCAGTGCAGGATTTCTTTGCCAAATTGGTTTCATCTGCCACGGCAAAAGCAAAAGTAGAAGCTGTTGAGATACAAGCTGTGATCGATAAACAGCATGGTGGGTTTCAGTTAGCACCATGCGATTGGAACTATTATGCAGAACAGGTACGTAAGGAAAAATATGACCTTGATGCAAATGAGACCAAACCCTACCTGGAGTTGAGTAGCGTATTGGAGAACGGTGTTTTTTATGCAGCCAACCTTTTGTATGGCATAACTTTTAAAGAACGCCATGACTTACCGGTTTGGCAGGAAGACGTTCGTGTATTTGAATTGCACGATAAAGATAATTCTGTCATCGGTTTATTCTATTGCGATTATTTTAAACGCGACAACAAATCGGGTGGTGCGTGGATGAGCAACATGGTTGGGCAATCAAAATTACTGGGCACCAAGCCGGTGATCTTTAATGTTTGCAATTTCACCAAGCCTGTAGCAGGCCAGCCGGCGTTGATCAGTTTCAGTGATGCAACTACCATGTTCCATGAGTTTGGCCATGCTTTGCACGGATTTTTCGCAAGTCAAAAATACCCAACCCTTTCCGGAACCAATGTGGCACGTGATTATGTAGAATTTCCTTCGCAGTTCAATGAGCATTGGGCCCTTGATCCACAGGTGTTGAAACATTATGCAATACATTATAAAACGAAAGCCCCGATGCCGCAGGCCCTGGTAGATAAAATAAAAAAGGCAGCGGGTTTTAACCAGGGTTATAAGATAACAGAAGCGTTATCTGCTGCTGCACTCGACATGCAATGGAATACCATTTCGCCTGACGCAGCTTTGCAAGACGTTGATAAATTTGAAGCAACCTCGCTGATCAAGACAGGGTTCACGGTACCACAGGTGCCACCGCGCTATCGTTCCAGTTACTTTTTGCACATCTGGGCCAACGGTTATGCAGCGGGTTATTATGCATATCAATGGACAAAGATGCTGGAAGAGGATGCTTATTCGTGGTTCGAGGAAAATGGGGGCCTCACAAGAGCCAATGGACAGCGTTTCAGGGATATGATCCTTTCACGTGGCAATACCGAAGACTATGGAAAAATGTTTCGCGATTTCCGTGGGCATGATCCCAGTATAAAGCCTTTACAGAAAGCATGGGGATTACCTGAATAGTGCAAACAGTTTAAGATATGGTCCCTCTTGCGAAAGCAGGAGGGACCTCTTTGTATAATTATACATGGCCAAGTAGGATAGTTCCCCAAATGAGCAATATCAGATCAATTGCAGTTACCCGAATGCCATCCCTGGGTTACCCAGGTGTTTAATTGGGAGGCCATATCTTTGATCAATTGTGCCCCTGTAATATAATTATTGGATAATGTAATGGTAAAATTGGCCTGTCCCTGCCAGTCAACATAAAGATTCACTCCATAATGATCATACCCGTCATTAGTATACGTAACATTCAAAACCAGGTTGGGCTTAACGCCATCGGCGAGCTGGTAGCTATAGTTGAGTTTGTGAAGTTCATCCATAATTAGCGTAGGGTCATTCTGCCTTACTGCAGAAAGGTCTTTCATTGTATAATTTGAACTGATGTTGATCTTGAGCAGGATAGGACTGTAGGTCAACCC
>JANYIM010000254.1 GCA_025362055.1 Bacteroidota bacterium | reverse complement strand
TATATAACTAACCCTTGGAACAAAAGGGTTGGGTGATTTTTAAGATTTTTTTGGGATATCTTTAGCCAGTAGCATAGTTGTTTGAACAGTTAAGTTAGGATTCTCTATAAAATAATTAATTTCATGATGTAAATTTCCATGAACAGAAAGAACTTCATATCTGCAGTACTCCCTATCAGCGCTACGCTGAAAGCAATAGGTAAGGGGGAAGATATTACAAACGACTCAGATAGTCCTGTTATCATCCCGCCTTACCTCAAAAAAGGAGATACGATCGGGATCACTTGTCCTGCTGGTTTTATTACCCAGGCCGATATTCAATCTTCCGTACTGAAATTCAAAGAGTGGGGCTTCCAGGTTAAAGTGGGTGATACGGTGGGCAAAAAAGATTTTACGTTTGGAGGAACGGATGCAGAAAGGTTAAAAGACCTTCAGCAAATGGTAGATGATCACAGCATCAATGCTATCATGTGTGCCAGAGGAGGATACGGTGCCATCAGGATCATTGATGCGCTTGACCTTAAAAAATTAGAGAAACATCCCAAATGGATCATTGGCTTCAGTGACATCACGGTCATCCATTCTCACCTTAACCGCAATTACCGTATCGCTTCCATTCATTCAAAAATGTGTAATAGTTTTCCGGATGACTGGAGTAAAGCAGAGCCGGTACAGATAGAATCCATTGAATCTATCAGGAAATGTTTAACAGAAGAAAAGATGAACTACCTGTTTGCGCCCAATGCAAATAATAAAACAGGCATGGCTGACGGGGAGCTGGTGGGTGGTAATTTAAAAACGCTGGAATCAATGGCCGGTACAAAGTCTGATATCAATACAAAAGATAAAATTCTATTTGTAGAAGACACAGAAGAATATCTTTACAGTATTGACCGGATGTTCTGGAATTTAAAACGCACCGGGAAATTATCGCACCTTAAAGGCTTGATGATCGGTGGCTTTAAGGTAAAAAAGGATGATGAGGGGGAAGAGTTTGGAAAGACACTTACCGAGATCGTGTTGGAAAAAGTATCGGAATATGCTTACCCGGTTTGTTTTGATTTTCCGGTGGGGCATCAAAAAAATAATGTGGCCTTGAAATGCGGTGTAATGCACAGGTTATCGGTACATTTAAATGAATGCAGGTTAAATGAAATAAGATCATGAAAATTCCTCCTTATCTAAAAAAAGGCGACACGATCGGTATCACATGTCCGGCCGGTTACATGGCGAAAGAGAAAGCGCAAACCTGTATCAATACCTTACAGGACTGGGGTTTTGAGGTAATGGTAGGTAAAACGCTTGGCAGCAGATCAAAAAATTATTTTAGTGGAACAGATGATGACAGAAGGGATGAATTGCAGGCTATGCTGGATGACGAACGCATCAATGCCATTCTTTTTGGAAGAGGTGGTTATGGCATGGGGAGGATAATTGATCACCTGGATTTTTCAAAATTTAAGAAAAATCCAAAATGGCTGATCGGGTTCAGTGATATCACCGTTTTGCATTGCCATCTTAACCGCCGGTTAAAAATTGCAGCCTTGCATGCACCCATGGCTGCTGCATTCAATGATGGTGGGAATAAAAATGAGTTTATCGGCTCTTTACATAAGGCCATTACCGGAAAGAAAGCAAGGTATCAATGTGCTGCAAACCCCTATAACAAACAGGGAAGCATAAACGCTGAATTGGTAGGTGGGAACTTATCGCTGATCGCACATCTTTGCGGCACACCATCTGCACTCATTACAAAAAATAAGATCTTATTCATTGAAGATGTTGGTGAATACATTTATAATACAGACAGGTTATTGTACCAGCTCAAACGCAACGGCCAATTTGAAGGACTGGCGGGTTTAATTGTTGGCGGATTTACAGATATGAAAGATACGGAGCGCCCCTTTGGTAAAAAAGTGTACGAAGTGATCAGCGATATCGTGAAAGAATATCATTACCCGGTTTGCTTTGGTTTCCCGGTTAGCCATGAAAAAGAAAACTATGCCCTGAAAGTTGGCGCGCAATATGCATTAAAAGTTGGTAAGAAAAATGTACAGTTATCGGAGCTCTAATAAACTATCTAACTTGTGTTGAAACAAAGGAAAGTCATTAAGGTCATGATGTGTCCCTTTTTCGATCGTTATAAATTCATCCGTTGGCTTTAAAACCGTTTTGAGCCGGGTTGCACAACGATAAGGTACCACCCCGTCATCCGTTCCGTGAAAAATAGTAACCGGGTACTTTACATCTTCTAAAAATTCATTGGTTGGAATTTTATAATTCGACATTGCCGTAACCGGATAGATCGGTGCATAACAACTGAACAGTGCAGGAATGCTATAGTAGGGCGTTTCAAGGATCAGTCTTTTACAAACAGTTGCAGATGCCACATAGGCTGCAATACCTGTTCCCAGTGATTTTCCGTATAAGATAATGCTGTCTTTCCCATATTTTGAAGCCGCCATTTTTTGTATCTGTACGGCTTGCTCGTATAATTTTTTTTCAGTCCGTTCACCAACACTTTTTCCAAAACCGGGGTAATCTTCCATCCAAACCTCGTAACCATGCTTCGTGAAATTATTGGCGAATTTTGCATACCGTTCTATGTTTTCCTTGTTGCCATGGAAGTATACAACCACACCCCTTCTGACTGAATTGCCGGGAAAGAATTTGATCATATTGATGGTATCCGTTTTGTTGAAGGGGATATTCACTTCTTCAAAAGGGCCATTGAAGTGATATACATAGGCTGACGATAATTTTTCAGGATGAAATAAAAACCGTTCCTGCAGGTAATACAGGGCAATGCCGATAGCGCAATAAATGATGATGCTGACTTTTACCCAGCGGAGGACGATTCTTTTTTTCATTGAGACACAAGATAAGGGGAAATTGAAAGTCAAAATTCAAAAGTTAAAACACAAAACCATCATCACCAATTTTATCTTTTGAATTTTAATTTTTATCAGTACTTCAAGATGTCACGTATAAAATTATGATACTCCGGGAAAGAGGGCAGGTTATTATGTCCGCCGCCATGTATGCGTATGAGCGTGATCTTCCTGGGATTTAAAGCATGTAGTTTTTCGCTGTTGCTGATGGGTATCAGCCAGTCCCTGGTGCCGTGTAATATATATGTATGGCAATTTACTTTTGTGATCCACCTGTCTGTCCGTAAGTGATACCGTAAAATATATTTAACCGGAAGAATTGGGAAAAAACGTTCGATTGTTTTTTTGAAACTAAAAAAAGGTGCGTCCAGGATCAGGTAACGGGGTGTATTATCAGCAGCTAATTTAGCCGCGAATCCACTGCCAAGGCTCCTTCCATAAATAATGATGTGGTTTTCGTGATAGGTTGCCGTTAAGGTATCATACACAAACTGCATGTCGGTGAACATGTCTTTCTCGCTTCGCTTACCGGTACTTTTACCAAAACCACGATAATCTACCAGTACCACATCATAGTTATAACGATAAAAATCCTTTGCATATTTTGCCCAGCCTTTTATGCTCCTGGAATTGCCATGAAAGTATAATATTAGTCCCAATGGCTGCTCTGTATAAAAATGCAGGCCATTGATCCGCACACCTTGTTCTACGTCAAAGAATAATTCTTTAAACGGTGCATCGTATTTATATTTAAAATCCTGGCGGAGTTTTTCAGGTTTAAAAATAAATTTATCCTGTACAAAATAAACTATTATGGAAAGGACTGCAATGCCGCCTACAATATAAAGGATGATCTGAAGCAAGTTTAGTCTGAAGTTTTTAATTCTTAGTCTGTTGCAGGACCCGGTGGGTAATTCCGAAGAGCTTGCTAAGATAAACAATCTACATCAATCGACAAACTGAAGCCCCGCTTAGGGGATTGAAGGGATGGCCTTATTCATCCTCTTCATCCAAATACACTCGCTTTAATTTCAGTTTGTTTACCGGGGCTACGATCAGCGGGAACTTTTCTACCTGTACTTTACTTTGTTCGAGGCCAAAACCCTTTTCTTCGCTTAGCGATATCTCCTTCACCCAGAAATACAGTTTCATTATAACACGTTCAAAGAAAGGCAATTCATTATCCTGTGATAAGAATTTTTCCATCACTACGAATTGAAAATCACCTACCATATTATTCCTTTGCTGGCTTTCATAACGGCTGGTAACATTCACTTCCCTGTTGGCCACCATATCTTCCACCACTTTTTTAAACATCAGGTTCAACCGTGGTGCTACCCGGAAACCCAGGCGGAATTCAACACGGATAATATCATTGGGTATGATATGCTCTACAGAATATTCCGAAGTATAAGGGTCATCCAGTGTGTCTACATGAACAAACCAATAAATATCTGCACGCTTGGGTTTGCCGCTGAGTACAGAATAAATGATCTTATGCTCTATCTCTTTTGGGTTATTGGCACTCGTTAAATAAACCAGGTGCGTAGCATATTTGGGAACGCTTGTGTCATTACTCAGTTCTTCCAGTTTGGGCACATATTCTTCGAGACGCACAAACTCCACGTAACGGTTCTTGATCTTTCTGGCCCTGTACCAGATATACATCACTGAAAATAAACCACCGCCTACGATCAATGTAACATAACCGCCGTGAGGGAATTTATCGAGATTGGCGATCAAAAAACTTATTTCGATCGTGAGAAAGACAGCAAGGAATAAATATATTAGTACGGGTTGTACGCGCCGCGACACCATGAAATTGGAGAATAATATCGTAGTGGCAAGCATACATAATGTGATCGCAAGGCCATAAGCCGCACCCATAGCACTGGATGTTTGAAAATATAATACGATGCCGCAGCAGCCAACAAATAAGAGTGCATTGATCCCCGGAACAAACAGCTGTCCCTTTGCTTCTGTAGGGTAGTTGATCTTCATCTTTGGCCAGAGGTTAAGGCGTATCGCCTCACTGATAAGTGTAAACGAACCGCTGATCAGGGCCTGGCTGGCTATGATGGCCGCCCCGGTTGCAATGATGATACCTGCTGTTAAGAACCACTCCGGCATGATACCATAAAAGGGGTTATTCATTTCTATAGCACCGGGATGTGCCGCCATGAACACAGCATTGTGTAATTGGTTTTTAGTGGCAAAAGTGGTGCCTGTATAATTATGTAATAGATAAGAACCCTGTCCCAGGTAATTCAATATCAGGCTCACTTTCACAAATATCCAGCTGCGTCTTATATTTCCCCGGCCGCAGTGGCCAAGGTCGCTGTACAATGCTTCGGCGCCCGTGGTACAGAGGAAGACAGCCCCCAGTAACCAAAAGCCTTTAGGGTATACCGTTAGTAATTTTATGGCATAATAAGGATTAAAGGCTTTAAAAATATTCCAGTCATCTGTAATATGCGAAAAACCCAGTACACCCAGCATCGTGAACCAGATCACCATGATGGGGCCAAACATCTTTCCAATGGAAGCGGTACCAAACTGTTGCATGAAGAACATGACGGCCAATATGCCCAGTACAATAATAATAATGGTGCGTAATTCTATACCATGCAGTATGGGGATATTATCTAAACCTTCCACGGCAGCCGTAACAGTTATCGGTGGGGTGATCATTCCATCGGCCAGCAATGCCGCACCTCCCAGCATAGCGGGAATGACAAGCCATTTTTTTTGTCGCCTTACCAAAGTATATAATGAAAAGATCCCGCCCTCTCCCCTGTTATCCGCTTTAAGCGTAAGAACAACATATTTTAAAGTGGTTTGTAAGGTCAGCGTCCAAATGATACAGGAAAGTCCGCCGATAATGAGGAGGTCTTCTATTTTTTTCCCATTGATGATCTCGCTAAAAACATAGAGCGGTGAGGTACCGATATCGCCGTAAATAATTCCAAGAGCAACAATTAAACCTGCAGCTGTTACTTTATTAACATTAACATGTTTTGACACAAAAAATCAGTTTACTGTACGATCTGCTTTTAAACAAAGGACACACTGATGCGAGGTTCGATCAAAAGCAGGCACAAAGGTAGAATGAAAACACATATACAAGGCGAAATATTTTGAGATAACCGCCTGCAATTCATTATTCTTTAGCTGTCGTTCATAACCCACCATAAAACACGGACCCCGCTCTTTCAAGCGGGGCCATTCTTAAATCACCAAACACAAACATCTTTATGTAAAACCACTGTCGGGGGTTGGTAACCGCTGGCAGGATAATATTTTAATCGTATAAAACCGCTGTCGGGGTTGGTAACCGCCGACAGGGTAATATTTTAATCTGGTTTTTTACCTTCCAAAAAAGTATTGATAGTACTGATTTCTGCCTGGTTGTTCTCGTCTGTTTTTACCGTGTAGTTGCTATAAAAACTTTCTACATCGGCGATAGAATTGTGTAATTCCATATTGCGGCGAAGGTAAGCTGGCACCGTTTCAAACTCATTGTTAGGATCGGCTGCGTTGATGTTGAATGACAAATTACGCAGCTTCGCAATGCGTTCCGTAGCCCGGCGCCTAAGTTCCTCTGTTTCGTCCTGCAATGCAGGCTCCTCAACATTGGACATCATGATGGGCTGAGTTTGTTGTACAAGTTGCTCCTCCTCCGCCGCTTTCTGGGATTTAACCACCAGTTGCATTTCAATTACAGGCTCGTCTTCCTGTTCTGTTATCTGCAACGGCAGTAGTTTCTCGGTCGAATTGGATTTAATCTCCGGCTGTTCCTCCACATAGATCTGCGAAGGCTTCGCCAGGTATCCCCCAGACGATGGGGTATTGCTAGCTTCTTTTGTTACAATTGAATGTTCTTGTTGAATGACAGGTTTGGTTGCTGGTTCTTCGGCTGGAAGTGGGATCTCTGTGATATCAAATTCAATAACAGGAATCTGATCTGCGGCCGAAGATATTTCAAAAAATGTGGGTTCATTTTCTAATTTTTCCACAGTAGTTTTACTCAGTATTTCTACTTTCGTTTCTTCCATTGGCCGCTCTACCAAACGTGGCATCAGCTCATCTTCCACAGTTAATACAACAGGCACTTCAGTGATCTCAGCAATTGCTTTTTCTTCATCCATCACCAATTCATCTTTTCCATCAAATTCCAATGTTGGCTGTTTCAATGTTTTTATCACAGGTATGTTATCCTCCTTTGCCGGCATTTCTAGTGTCATGATGATCTTGTCATCTTTCTTTTCTTCGGTAACTTCTGGTTTCTTTTCAAAAGGATCCTTATGTTCAAAACCGGTAGCGATCAATGTGATGCCGATCTGGTTACCCAAATGGCTGTCATAACCCAATCCCAATATCACATCCGTATCCTCACCAGCCTGGCTCAATAAATAATTTTGTATCACTTCTACTTCATCCATGGTAAATTCATGTTCTCCTTCGGCAGAATTGATATTGATCAATATCCATTTTGCGCCGCGGATATCATTGTCATTCAGTAACGGCGAGTTGATGGCATTTTCAATTGCCTGTTGTGCCCTGTTCTCACCTTCAGCTGTTGCACTTCCTAAAATGGCAACACCACCATTACTCATCACTGTACATACATCAGCAAAATCCACATTGATCTGGCCGGTGCTATTGATCACATCGGTGATGCACTTTGCTGCTGTTGCCAATACATTATCTGCTTTGGCAAATGCTTCTTTCATTTTTAAGTTGCCAAATTGATGGCGCAGCTTATCATTACTGATAACAAGCAAAGTATCCACATGGCCTTTCAGCAACATGATGCCTTCTTCTGCCTGTGCGATCCTTTTCTTTCCTTCATAAGCAAAAGGTGTTGTAACGATACCAACTGTAAGTATGCCCAGGTCCTTACAAATTTTTGCAAGAATAGGGGCACCACCTGTACCCGTACCACCGCCCATTCCGGCAGTGATGAAGGCCATCTTGGTATTCACTTCCAGTATCCGTTTTATTTCTTCCAGGCTTTCTTCTGTAGCCTGGCGGCCAATTTCAGGATTGGCTCCTGCCCCTAACCCTTGCGTTAAGTGAGGCCCCAGCTGAATTTTATTGGGCACCTTACTTTGTGCAATGGCTTGTGCATCGGTATTACAGATGATGAAGTTCACGCCTTCAATATTTTGCGAAAACATGTGGTTCACCGCATTGCTTCCGCC
>JANYIM010000215.1 GCA_025362055.1 Bacteroidota bacterium | reverse complement strand
TGTGGCGATGGGTTGGACCTTGAAGGAGTTTTATAGTGCGTTGATAGAAGCGTGTTTTGAATAAGTGATGAGCAATAAGCGATGGAACAATAAAATAAGAATGTAAATTCAATAAATTTAAAGGTAAGGCGCCCCTCTCTTCAAGGAGCCGGATGGGGGGGGAGGTAAATCATAATATATGTTTCAATTCATAACAAAACGTCCTTTTTGGGTTAACCTGGTAGCAGCAGGGGCTCTTTTATTTTTGCTATTGTTCATTTTTTTACAAATGCTTAGCTGGATGACCAAGCATGGAGAATTTTTGACGGTGCCTTCTGTAGTTGGAAAAAAAACGGATGAGGCCGTTAAGTTACTCGAGAAGCAGGGTTTTGACGTGCAGATACAGGATTCAATATGTACCGATACTGCAGCACGCGGGATCGTACTGAAACAATTACCGGATCCCAATGCAACGGTAAAGGTTAACCGCACTGTTTTTTTAACGGTAAACAGGGTGATACCACCCATGATCGACATGCCAAAACTAGAGGGGCAAAGCCTGCACTTTGCCATGGACATGCTAACCAGGAACCATTTGAAATTAGGCGATACCATTTACAGGCCCGATTTTATGATGGGTTCCGTATTGGAACAACAATATAACGGTGTACGCATACCCGAAAAAACAAAAGTGCAATGGGGGAGCCGTATTACCCTGGTCATCGGAGGTGGTTTGGATGACCAGCAAATGCTGGTACCTTCCCTGGTGGGTATGACCTTTGCAGAGGCCAAAAATTATCTTATGGAAAACGGCATCGGCATTGGCGCCATCATTGCTGAAGGTGTAAAGGATACTGCAGGAGCTTTTATAATTAAGCAAAACCCCGAACGGTATGATGAACTAAAGGCACCCAGGTATATCCAGGCGGGGCAGGTGATGGATCTCTATCTATCACCAATAATGATCATCCTTAAAGACTCTACCGATAACAAGTAACAATAAAACTTACTTCCATGCTAACAATAACTGTAGAAGAAATAAAGTCACGTATGGATGCGGGCCAGGACCTGCACCTGGTGGATGTAAGAGAACCGCACGAACATGCGGAATTTAATATTGGCGGTACTTTGCTGCCATTGGGTAAGGTACAGACCATGCAGGTTGAAGATATTGAAGATTGGAAAAATGAAGAAATCATCTGCTATTGCCGAAGCGGCAACCGCAGTATGCAGGCCTGCATGATGTTGGAAACATTTGGGTTTACCGATGTAAAAAACCTTACGGGTGGCATGCTGGCATGGCAGGAGAAGTTTAGCGGTTAACAGTCAGCAAGCGTTTCATGAATTGAGTCGCATACCCGGTATCCCGCATCTTTACCTACAACCTTACATTCAGCCCCACCATGAAATTGAACGGCGCCATCGGAAAATAATTATTGAATGTTTCCGTACCTCCGTTATAAATATCACTGTAGCTGTAGCCGTTAGGTTCATACCTTCTGCTAAAAATATTATTGAACTGTACAATAATGCTGGTTGTTTTCAGTGTTTTACCTTCCAGCAAATAACTTAATCGTACATCCTGTATATAATAAGCGCCCAAACTTCTTGACCGTTTTGAAGTGTTATCCAAATACTGCCTGTCAACATATTTACTTACCAGGCTGATCTCTGCATTTTTTACCGGTAAGATATTGATACTTCCCCCCGCAATTATTTTGGGTGAAAAGGAAATATCTGTTAAAGGATAGAATTTGGTTTTTTGTCCCAGGTAATTATAATTAACATCATATTCATCCAGGTATTCAGTAAAATCTTTTATTTTGTTTTCGCTGAAACTGGCATTAGCCACAAGGTTTACATGTTTGCAAAAAACATATTTGCCCTGTAATTCAATGCCGGCCCTGTAACTGTTAGGGACATTTGTACGGGTATAAGCACCTACATCATTTATTTTCCCCGTTAATATCAGTTGGTCATGGTATTTCATATAGTAAAATCCAATGCCAAAAGAAGCATTCGTATACTTTTTTTCAACACCCATTTCCGCATCATATAAAACTTCTGCTTTTGGTTGTTGCGTGGTGCCTGCTTCAAAGTCATCACGGATGGGCTCCTTGGCGGCTATTGCATAAGAGGCATAGGCCTGCCAGCCTTTATGCGTATAGGTTAGTCCCATTTTTGGATTGAAAAAAGAATAATTCTTAGTGATGATCAATGTTGGGTTATCCCTGAAACCATTGATCGTGTAAGGCACATTCCTGTATTGCAGATCGATGAAGCTTTGCCAGTGGGCCATCCATTGTTGCGTCCATTTTCCATAAAAGGAGAGGTCTTTTTTATGGGCTGTAAGGTTGTACCAATGATAACCGGCAGGGACTGCGGGCTGTACTTTGGCCCAAATTATTTCGCCATAATGTTTACCATCATACCCATTCCAGCCACCACCAAAAATGAACTGCGTTTGTTTTTTATGGTATTGCAAAGAAAAGATGGTTCCATAGAAATTATTGTCAAGCCACAACCTTCTTACCAGGTCTGTATTAGTATAAACCGTGGTGCCGTCATTATAATCAGGTAATCCATAATCCGCCAATGCCTGGTCCTTCCGGTATTCTTCATAATACCCTCTTCCCTTGGTAAAGAAAACAGCAATATTGGCCTTCCAGTCCTCATTGAACTTATGATTATAAAATAGCTGGTAATGTGTTTGAATGTAATTATCTGTTTCATTTTCGTAGGGCGTGCCTGGTTTTTCCGTGCCATTTTGATTATAGGTGCGCATGCTGTCCAATAAATATTCCGGTACGCCATCCCAGGCCTGGTAGGTTTTTTCTTTGCCCGAAAAAATATTCAGCCGCAGGGAATTCTTTGCTGATACATAAGCGGTGCTAAAAAAAGCCGACCTGAGGTTAGTTTTTGCCCTGTCGATATAACCATCACTGCTGATACCGCTCAATCTTCCATCAATTGTAAAATGATTATCCATGATGCCGCTGCCAAATTGCAGGTTATTTTTCCAGGTATTAAAAGAACCATAACTGTTATTGAGTGCAACGTAGGGGATGTTGTTCACTTCATTGGTAGATAAATTAATTGCTCCGCCAAATGAACCTGTGCCATTTGAAGAAGTACCAACACCGCGTTGCACCTGTATGCTGTTCGCAGAAGAACTGATATCGGGCAGGTCAACAAAAAAAGTACCCTGGCTTTCCGCATCATTATAGGGAATGCTATTGAGTGTAACATTGATCCTTGTTGCATCAATACCCCTGATGTGTATGCCCGTATATCCAATACCATTGCCGGCATCAGCATTTACAACTGTGCCCGGTGTTTGATTTAAAAGAAAAGGGAGGTCCTGACCAAGATTATTTTTCTCAATATCTTTTTTTGTAAGATCGGTCTTCGCAAAGGGTGCTTTATCTGTAGCCCTCACTGCCTGCACTTCAACAGGCTGCAGATAACTGGTATCATTGAATTTTTTTTCGGATTGCGCATACAACAGGTTGCCTGATACACATATCAGTGCACAAAAGAATATTTTTTTCATTCATTAAATATTGTGCTGAACATCCGGAAGAGAATTTATCCGCTAAGATGTTCCTGCCCTATTGGGGGCTGGGTGGGGCTTTCTTCCTTCGCAGGCATTATCCTGATCAGGTAAACGGGTATGATCTCAGCCTTCGCCAACTGGCGAAAGCACCCCGGAAATTCAGACGGTTTATAAGAGCTTTAACACTATAAAGGTACGGCAGTTTAAGATATTTTAATATAATTGTGTAACAAAGGGTATAGTTTTTGCGTATATCCGGGGAGTATAACCATGAAACAGCCTGTAAAAGTGATCCGGTAAACCCTGTCGGTATTATTGCATCGCTTTTACCAGGTATTTTACCGGAGAGCAATTACTGTTTTCCTTCATTTAAAATAAATTCTTATAGCATGAAAAAGATCATCTTATCCCTCATTACATTGGTTTCATTAGCCACATTTGCGCAAGACAATAAGGTGGTAACAGACGCCAATGCCACCGTACGTAAAATTGCTGGAAGCTTTACCGGGATCACAGTAACAGACGGTATCGATCTGTTCCTGTCGCAAGGCGCCGAAGAATCGGTTGCGATAAGCGTATCTGATGAAAAATTCAGGGACCGTTTTAAGACCGAAGTCGTGGACGGGGTATTAAAATTGTATTATGATACTAAAGGCATTGATCTTGGCATACATATAAACAGGAAATTAAAAGCCTATGTGTCATTCAAAACACTGGAAAAGTTGCACGCCAGCGGTGGTGCAACGGTAAAGGGAAGCGGATCATTTACTGTTACCGGCCTTGAAATGAAATTTACAAGCGGGTCTCATTTTGAGGGAGACATCAATGCAAAGGAGTTGACCGTTGAGCAAAATAGCGGTTCCGGTATAACCATTTCGGGCAAGGCCGAAAAAATAAAAGTAGATGGCAGCAGCGGCGCTGATTTTAAAGGGTATGACCTCGTAACAGATTATTGCGACGCAAAAGCAAGCAGCGGGGCAGGGGTACATATCACCATCAATAAGGAATTAACTGCAAAGGCTAATAGCGGCGGCGGTATCCGGTATAAAGGAACAGCGCTGATAAAAGACGTGAATGTCAATAGCGGCGGTGTTGTTAAAAGGGCAAAATAAAACTGGTACAGATGAAAAAAATATTTTTATTCCTGCTTGTTTATACCACAGCAATTGTTACAAAAGCACAAAATGATATTGTAGTAGATCCTAACGCTGAGGTAAGAACGCTGAACGGCACTTTTAGTTCCATCAGGGTATCCGGTGGTATCGACCTGTATCTTTCACAGTCGGATAATGAAGCTGTTGCTGTAAGTGCTTCGGAAGAGAAGTACCGTAATTCGATCAAAACAATTGTGGTGAATGGAACGCTTACGATCTATTTTACCGGGGAGAAACTTTGGGCCCCCAAAAACCGGAAACTGAAAGCATATGTATCATTTAAGAATATTGATAAACTGGAAGCTTCAGGTGCCAGTGATGTGATGGTATCGGGAACCATTACTGGAACTACATTGCATTTGAACCTCTCCGGTGCCAGTGATTTTAAAGGTGATGTGAAGGTGAATGAATTGCAAATGGACCTGAGTGGTGCATCCGATATAAAAATAAGCGGCACTGCCATTTCAGTAAATATCGAAAGCAGTGGCGCCAGTGATGTAAAAGGGTTTGATCTTGTAAGTGATGTATGTACTGCCAAGGCATCCGGTGCATCCGACATCAACATTACCGTAAATAAAGAATTAAATGCCCATGCCAGTGGCGCCAGTGATATTTATTTTAAAGGCAATGGAGCGATAAAGGATATGCATAGCAACGGGTCGAGTAGTGTATCACGAAAAAGTTGATAGTTCATGTTTCATAGTGTTTAGCCAACGGCCATTGTATTGAATTGCCTGCTCCCTGCTCCCTGTTTACCTTCTATTAAAGTTTATTATTTGGCAGCGAAGCCCTAAAAGAGTACCTTTGCATCGCGAAGTAGAGCAGCGGTAGCTCGTCGGGCTCATAACCCGAAGGTCAGAAGTTCGATCCTTCTCTTCGCAACTAAACACAAGGCTCAATAGAGCCTTTTTTATTCTCAGCAGTTGTAAGCTGGTGAATATGATTATCTCCTCCATTCTTAAGCATGTTTGTGATAATCATAGTATTAAAAAATGATCACGATCATGAAATCCGGTTTTGTAAATATATTCGGTAAGCCCAATGCGGGTAAAAGTACGCTCCTCAATACATTGATGGGGGAGAAGATGGCTATCGTATCGCACAAAGTGCAAACCACCAGGCATCGCATAAAAGCCATACTCACCGAAAAAGATTACCAGATCATTTTTTCTGATACCCCGGGGATCATCGAACCAAAATATAAGTTGCACGAAAAAATGATGCAGGCCGTAAAAGGCAGCCTGGAAGACGCAGATGTGGCTTTACTCATCACTGATGTAAGAGAGAATACAGATGAAAGCCATGCCATTTTTTCTGCACTGCATCTTAAAGCGCCGGCCATTGTAATATTAAACAAAGCCGATACTGTAAATGACGAGCAACTGAAAACAACGGCAAAATTTTTTACAGGGCAGCCCTACTGCAAAGAAGTGGTCGCATTATCGGCTTTAAAAAAAACAGGCATCGGCGAATTATTGAAACGCATCCTTGTTTACCTTCCCGAAGGGCAACCATTTTATGAGGGAGATGACCTGAGTGATATGCCTACTAAATTCTTTGTAGGCGAAATGATCAGGGAAAAGATATTCCTGCTTTACGGAGAAGAGATCCCTTATCATGCAACGGTATTGGTACAGGAGTTCAAAGAAAAAACCACACTTACAAAAATTGCAGCCGAGATCATTGTACAAAGAGAAACGCAAAAGGGGATTATTTTAGGTGAGGGCGGCAGCATGATAAAAAAATTAGGCACCCAGGCAAGAAAAGATATCGAAGCATTTTTAGGAAGAAAGGTTTTCCTGGAATTATTTGTAAAAGTAAGGCCAAAGTGGAGGGATAATGAGGTGCAGTTGAAGGAGTATGGGTATTGAAGTGGGCAGTGGGCAGTGGGCAGTGGGCAGTGGGCAGTGGGCAGTGGGCAGTGGGCAGTGGGCAGTGGGCAGTGGGCAGTGGGCA
>JANYIM010000209.1 GCA_025362055.1 Bacteroidota bacterium | reverse complement strand
CATTGTTACCATTGATGATATCCTGTGGGTTGCAGAGGAAGAATTCAGTGAGGACATACAAAAGATCGGTGGTACCGAAGCCCTGAACGCACCTTACCTCGATATCAGTATCCTGCAACTCGTAAAAAAACGCGCGGGCTGGCTCGTCATTTTATTCCTGAGTGAAATGCTAACGGCTACGGCTATGCAATTCTTTCAGAAAGAAATTGAAGCTGCAACGGTACTGGCCTTATTCATTCCACTTATCATGAGCAGCGGTGGCAATAGCGGCTCACAGGCCTCTACGCTGATCATACAGGCCATGGCGCTGGGTGAACTCACCATTGCAGACTGGTGGAGGGTAATGAGAAGAGAGCTGATCTCAGGGACGATCCTGGGTGTGATCCTTGGCAGCATAGGCTTCCTGCGTATTCTTATCTGGCAAAACCTGCACATATTTGATTACGGCGTGTATTGGAACCTGGTAGCCACTACCATTTTCTTTTCACTGATCGGCATTGTATTATGGGGCAGCCTCATGGGTTCTATGTTACCCATCATCCTCAAAAAGTTAAAATTAGACCCCGCAGCATCCTCAGCGCCTTTTGTTGCTACCTTAGTGGATGTAACCGGGATCATCATTTATTTCTCCGTTGCATACATTTTCTTACAGGGGAAACTATTGTAATGCTTATGATAAAAAGAAATTTGGTTTTCGCATGCCTGTTGCTATGCCTTGCATCAATGGCACAACAAAAACTTACCGTAGAAAAGATAATGAGGGATCCTAAATGGATCGGCTCTTCTCCTTCCAGCCCTTACTGGAGCTTTGACGGCAATTATCTTTTCTTTAACTGGAATCCCGACAATAGTGCGGATGATTCACTCTATTATATCACCGCAGTGGATAAAAGACCAAAGAAGGTTGATGCTGCGATGAAAAAAAATATATTATCCTTTGTGGTGTACAATAGTTCTTATACGCAATATGTATACAGTAAGGATGGGGATATATTTTTAACGGATGTCAAAACAAATAAGACAAAACAGGTTACGCAAACCACAGATGCAGAGAGCGCCCCCCAATTTTCTTTTAATGACACCAAACTGGTATATACACTGAACCAGAATTTATATGCATGGGATATAGCCGATGGCAATACGTTGCAACTCACCAATTTTCAGAAAGGAGCAGCACCGGTTGCAGATAAAAAAGAACAGGTAAGTGAACAGGAAAAATGGCTGAAGGATGACCAGTTGAAAAATTTTGATGTATTGAGTAAAAGAAAAAAAGAAAAAGATGAGACCGATTCGATGAATAAGCTCCTGCCTAAAAACAAGGAACTGAAAGTCATTTATACCGACGACAGGGCATTAGGAGGCATCAGCATCAGCCCTGATGGGAAATTCATCACCTACCGCTTATCTAAAAATGCCGTAGGTGCTAAAAATACGATCGCTGCCGATTATGTTACAGAAAGCGGTTTCACAACTGAATTGAATGGGCGCACTAAAGTAGGTGCCCCTTCCCGTAAGTCCGAATCATTTATTTACAACAGGCAAATAGATTCTGTTTTTGCAATAAGGACCGATCAGCTGCCGGGAATAAAAGACCTGCCCGATTATGTAAAGGATTATCCTAAACAACTGGAAGAAAGGAATAAAAAAAATGCTGACCGGAGCGTAACTGTTGCGAGGATATTATGGTCGCCCAAAGGTGCAAACACTGTGCTGGATATCCGTTCACAGGATAACAAAGACCGTTGGCTGATGCTGCTGGATACAGCGACAATGAAATTAAGATTACTGGACCGCCAGCGGGATGAGGCCTGGATCGGTGGCCCGGGCATTGGTGGCAATTATGGCGGTGGCAATTATGGCTGGATAGATGAGGTTTCTTTTTGGTATCAATCTGAAGCAACAGGCTATTCACATCTTTATACAATAAATATTGTAACAGGTGAAAAGAAAGCATTGACAAGTGGCAATTATGAGGTACAGAACACTTCCCTTTCCCGCGATAAAAAATATTTTTATATCACAACGAATGAGGTACACCCGGGTGAAAAACAATTTTATCAGTTACCCGTTACCGGTGGTAAGGCAGAACGCATCACCACCATGACAGGTTCTAACGATGTCAGCATGTCTCCTACCGGAAAAAATATTGCCATCCTGTATTCTTATATCAATAAGCCCTGGGAATTATATTGGCAGGAAAATAAGCCCACCACAAAAGCAGAACAGGTAACATTTAAAGCACAGAGTGATGAATTTAAAACCTATGCCTGGAGAGAACCGGAGATCGTTACTTTTAAGGCATCGGATGGTGCAACAGTATATGCAAGATTATACAAACCTGCCACGCCCGATCCGCTGAAACCCGCAGTGATATTCGTACACGGCGCAGGGTATTTGCAAAATGCACATAAATGGTGGAGCAGTTATTACCATGAATATATGTTCCATAATTTGCTCGCCGACAATGGATATTATGTGCTGGATATGGATTATCGCGCAAGCGCCGGTTACGGACGGGATTGGAGAACGGCCATTTACCGGCATATGGGTGGAAGGGATCTCAATGACCAACTCGATGGGAAAAAATACCTAGTTGATAATTTTGGGATCGATCCAAAGCGTGTAGGCATCTACGGTGGGTCGTACGGTGGTTTCATTACATTGATGGCCATGTTCACCACACCGGGTGAATTTGCTGCGGGCGCTGCCTTGCGGCCTGTAACAGACTGGGCCAATTATAATAACGGGTATACGTCGGATATATTGAATGAACCTTATAATGACCCCATCGCCTATCACCGCAGTTCACCCTATTATTTTGCTGATGGATTAAAAGGGCACTTGCTCATTTGTCATGGTATGGTTGACCTCAACGTTAATTTCCAGGATGCTGTAAAACTAAGCCAGCGACTGATCGAATTAGGAAAGGATAACTGGGAACTGGCGCCCTACCCGATGGAAGACCATGATTTCATGGAGCCCAGCAGCTGGACAGATGAATACAAACGGATTTTTAAGTTATTTGAGACCGTTCTAAAGAAGTAAGCCAACAATACTAATGCATAGGTTGTACTGTGGCAGCGGCTTTTGAAGGTGTGCCATATTTTGTTTTAGTAAGCGATGCTTTATCTTTCTTATATTTCACTAAAAATAAATTATCAAATTCATTGTCGGGGATATCGGGTGCATCAGCATTGATAACACCTAAATGTGCAATTATCCTTAGCACGGTATTACTATGGCCTATCACCAATATTGTTTTACCCCAATCGCTGTGTAGTGTTATTTTTTTGAAAAGGTTCTCACCGGCTGTATCTGCAGTATAATGGATCGTATCAATACCCAATTGGATCCTCAATGAATCGGCCGTCATTTGTGTACGCAGGTACTGCGAAACATAGATCCGCGCAATATGTTTATCCCTGAGTGTTTGTAACAGGTCACCTGCCCTTTGCTTACCGGCTGTGGTTAAAACGGGGTCTTTCCCATTTTCTTTTTCAGCATGACGGACGAGATAAATTATTGTTTTTGAATTAGCGGGAACAGGCTGAGATATTACCAAATTGTTGAATAAGCATATTGCTGAAAGGATGAAAAAAAATTTCATAAAAAGATTTATCCCCTAAATTAGTTAATACCGTGCAAATACCTCCCCCATTTAGCCAACAAAACTGTTAATGGCAACATTTTTGCTAAATTGTGTACCGATTGCTGCCGGATCTATTTTAACTGATGCATTAAGGTATGTCGTACAAGAGGGCGATGCAAGGATGCTCAGCTAGGATTCAAAAGCCCGGACAATTAACCCAGATTTAACCAATAAACAGATCTATTTATGTGTGGAATTGTAGGATACACCGGGCCAAAAGAAGCTTACCCCATTATCATTACCGGTTTAAAAAGACTGGAATACCGTGGTTACGACAGCACCGGGATCGCATTGCTCAATGGTGGTTTAAAAGTATATAAAAAGAAAGGCCGCGTGGCCGAACTCGAAGCGACCATTTTAGGAAAGGACCTGCATTCACATACCGGTATCGGGCATACGCGCTGGGCCACGCACGGAGAGCCCAGTGACATCAATGCTCATCCCCACAGTTCTGCCAGCGGAAAATTAGCCATGATCCACAATGGCATCATTGAGAATTATGCACAGTTAAAAAAAGAGCTTAGTAACAAGGGATATGTTTTTACCAGTGAAACGGATACGGAGGTATTGCTGAATTTTATTGAAGATATTCAGAAAAATAATCAGTGCGACCTGGAAGAAGCCGTAAGGATAGCGCTGAAAAGGGTAACCGGCGCATACGTGATACTGTTACTGGATGAAGATAATCCAGACACCATCATTGCCGCAAGAAAAGGAAGCCCCCTGGTGATCGGTGTTGGAAAAGGCGAACATTTTTTAGGCTCGGATGCCTCTCCCATGCTGGAATACACGAAAGAAGTGGTGTACGTGAATGATTACGAACTGGCCATCGTAAAACCCAATCAGCTCATTTTAAAGAACCTTGGCAATGAAAAATTAACACCTTTCATTACCAAACTGGATATAGAACTGGCAGCCATTGAAAAGGGCGGCTATGACCATTTTATGCTGAAGGAGATCTTTGAGCAGCCAAGCACCATACATGATTGCTTACGGGGAAGATTAGACGCCACTGCCGGCACCATTACCATGAGCGGCGTGGAAAATAATATCGAGCAACTCAAAAAAGCCAGTCGCATCATCATCGTGGCCTGCGGCACCAGCTGGCATGCTGGCCTTGTGGCAGAATATGTCATTGAAGAACTTTGCCGCATACCGGTGGAGGTGGAATACGCATCCGAGTTCAGGTACCGCAATCCTATCATCAACAAAGGGGATGTGATCATTGCCATTTCTCAAAGCGGCGAAACAGCAGATACCCTGGTGGCGATCGAAAGGGCAAAGGAACACGGGGCCATCATCTTTGGGATCGTGAACGTGGTAGGGTCGTCCATTGCCAGGATCAGTAACGGCGGTGCCTATACGCATGCGGGCCCCGAAATAGGGGTGGCCAGCACCAAGGCATTTACAGGCCAATTGGCAGTATTAACAATGATGGCGCTAAAGATCGCAAAAGAAAAAGGTACGATCAGTGATGAACGCTACAGTAATTTATTATTTGAACTGGAAGCCGTACCCGAAAAAGTGGAAACCTTGTTAAAAAGCGCCGACAGCATAAAAGCCATTGCAGAAAAATACAAAGGTGCAAAAGATGCCTTGTTCCTGGGTAGGGGCTATAATTTCCCCATTGCACTGGAAGGTGCATTAAAACTGAAAGAGATCTCTTACATACACGCAGAAGGCTACCCGGCTGCAGAGATGAAACACGGCCCCATTGCATTAGTGGATGAAAATTTGCCGGTGATATTTGTTGCCACAAAAGATTCTTACCACGAAAAGATCGTGAGCAATATCCAGGAAATAAAAGCCCGCAAAGGAAAGGTCATTGCCATTATCACGGAAGGTGATGAAGTGATCCCTGGTCTTGCGGATGATGTTTATTTTGTACCCTCCGCCGATGAGATCATTGCCCCGATGCTAAGCTGTGTACCCCTGCAACTCCTCTCTTATTATGTAGGCGTGGCAAAGGGCGTGGACGTTGATAAGCCAAGAAATTTGGCGAAGAGCGTAACGGTGGAGTAACCTCCTCCACCCGTTCAGGGGGGAAGCAGAAATGCAGTTCCATTTGTTTTATTTTTCACTTATATTGCAAGTAGCTTTATTTTGGTAACAAGCATTTGTTCCTTGTGGCATCACCGTTGCGTCGCACTCTTTTACTAAATACCTTTATTCAGCTAATACTTTAAAAACATAACACTATTACTCTTTAACAAGTAGAGGTGTTTAATTAAATTGTAAACATTAAATTTAAGTCCCTTTCAGGGCACAGGGGCATGAACATCATTCAAAAATATCCTGTCAACAACCTCGGCTACAATTTTGTAGATAAAAAATATATCCCAAAAGGAAAGGATGAATACCATCTGCGGAATTTACAGAACCGTAATGGCATCGTTCACCGCAAACTCACTAAACAGGAAATAGGGGCCCTGGTGCACAATCGTAATACTTCCGACGACTGGAACAAGGTATTTGTTACAAAATCCTTTAATCCCGAGCTGGTGAAGAACTGTAAATTTTATGGTCTGGTGCGTATCGGTAAGTTAGAACCATTTTACCTCGAATTTCATAACCTGCGGATGCCGGTTGGTTTATACAACAGTACCATCATCAGTTGCGACCTGGGAAATAATGTTTGTATAGACAATGTAAATTATCTGAGCCATTATATCATCGGCAATGAAGTAATGATCGCCAATGTAAATGAACTGGCCACCACCGACTATGCAAAATTTGGTAATGGCATCGTTAAGGATGGAGAAGAAGAGAAGACAAGGGTGTGGATGGAACTCTGCAATGAAAATGGTGGAAGAAAAGTAATACCTTTTAATGGCATGTTGGCAGGAGATGCTTATTTATGGAGCAAATACAGGGATGATGAGGCCTTACTAAACAGGTTCACGGAATTTACAGAAGCCCGTTTTGATAAACAACGTGGCTACTATGGAAAAATTGGCGACAGGACCGTGATCAAGAATTGTAAGATCATCAAAGATGTGTGGGTAGGTACAGATGCGTATTTTAAAGGAGCCAATAAATTAAAGAACATTACGGTTAACAGTGACGAAAATCGTACTTCGCAGATCGGTGAAGGTTGCGAACTGGTAAATGGCATTGTGGGATATGGTTGCAGGATATTTTATGGCGTTAAAGCAGTGCGCTTTGTAATGGCATCACATTCGCAGTTAAAATATGGCGCAAGGCTGATCAACTCTTACTTAGGGAATAATTCAACCATCTCCTGTTGCGAAGTATTGAATTCGCTCATCTTCCCTGCCCATGAGCAGCATCACAATAATTCTTTTTTATGTGCTGCCCTCGTCATGGGACAAAGCAATATGGCTGCCGGAGCAACCATTGGCAGCAATCACAACAGCCGTAGCCCGGATGGTGAGATCGTTGCTGGCCGGGGATTCTGGCCAGGGCTCTGTGTAAGTTTAAAGCACAATTCAAAATTTGCTTCTTTCTGCATCATTGCCAAAGGAGATTTTCCGGCAGAATTAAATATCCCAATTCCATTTAGCCTTATCAGTAACGATGTAGCAAATGAAAAACTGGTAGTGATGCCCGGCTACTGGTTCATGTATAATATGTATGCGCTTACCCGCAATGCCAGGAAATATACTGACAGGGACCGCCGTACCGAAAAGATACAATACATTGAATATGATTTTCTGGCACCGGATACCATCAATGAATTATTTGATGCATTGAAAATATTATCAGCATTAAAACCTGATGCGGCAGGTACTGCAGAAATAACAGGTTGGGAAAATAATAGTCACAAGACAGCTATCCTGAAAATACCCCAATCTATCCTCATCTTTAAGGAACTAATAAGGTATTATGGCATTCGCGAATTGTTTCATCACATTCAAAAAAATAAATTCAGCAATTTTGATGAGCTGAAGAAAACGGTCTCTGCCAAAATTCAACGGAATGAATGGTTAAATATTGGCGGACAGCTGATACAAAAGACAGCAATAGAAAAAGTAAAACGCAACATCAGTTCAGGGAAGGTAAAAAGCTGGGATGAACTGCATGATTTTTACCGCCAGCAAGGTGTTGCTTATACTGCTGATAAATTAGATCATGGCTATACTTCCTTACTGGAGATATTGAATATCACCCCAAAACAATTCACTCCTGCCCTGTTGAAACAGTCATTACAGGAAGCGCTGAACACCAGGGAATGGATGTGCAAGGGTATCTATGACTCAAGGGCAAAGGATTACAGCAGCCCCTTCCGCAAAATGGTTTATGATACCAATGCTGAAATGGATAAGGTACTGGGGCGGTTGGATGACAATAGTTTTATCCAGGAACAACTGGGCGAATTGAATGAGATGAAGAAACAGGTGAAGGCCATTGTAAAACGGATGAAATTATAAGTGCAAATTTTTCTCCCGCTAAAACATAAAGGCCATTAGAGCAAAACAACTTAGTGGGCTTTGTATCTTAGTGGGATATTTTTAACAATACTATCTTAATAAAAAAGCCAGTGAAAAAAATATTACTACTCTTTGTTTTTTGGGGATGCCTATTTTCTGCCAAAAGCCAAACCCTGGCACAAATAAAAAAGGTATTGGATACTACCAGTAACCCCATCGGCTTTGTAAAATTTGTACTGAAGAAAAAATTTTATATAGATACCGTGTCTGTACTAAGCACGGGCTCTTTTTTAGGCAAGGCCGATAGCCTGGCCTATCACGGAAAAGTAGGTAAAGTGTATGGCCCTTTCAAAAAAGAAAATATACTGGTAAAGATATTGGTGAAAGCTCCCAATACTTTTTACCATGTAACGCATATCGTGCTGGATACTTCGGTATACCGTCCTCATTTTGCAGAAGCTTTAGCCGATACGATAATAGCAAAGATAAAAGCCGGCACTACCACATTTGCAGCAGCAGCCAGTACCTATAGTGCTGATAATGAATCTGCCGTTAAAGGTGGCGACCTGGGTTGGTTTGTGAGGGGCGTGATGTTACCTCAGTTAGACAGTGAACTCACTAAACATAAAAAAGGAGATCTGTTCAAAGTATGGACTGCTGCAGGTTTGCACATTGTAACCATTACAGACGATCCAAAAAAAGATACGGGCTATGCCTTGATGTTGCGGGTAATCCTATAAATTTATCAGTAAAAAATTTATGACAGATCATTTAAACGATATTTCGCCAGATTCCAGTTGTCCCCAATGTGGCAGCCCATTTACAGAACCGGTAAAAGTCACCTGGTGGGGCGGTTTATTGGGCCCCAAATTATTGCACCACACCAAATGTTCGGAATGTAAGTACAGGTTCAACAGCAAGACAAGACAATCGAATACCACAGGGATCATCATCTATTCCGTGGTCATTTTTATTGTTGTGTTCGCTGTTTTTTATATACTCCGGCGTGGCTAAAACGGGTAATCGTTTTACAAGATGTCGTTCCAGGTCAATTTATCTTTCAGCAGTATCTCCCGTAGCAGTCGTATCGGCATCATGCCATGATCCAGCATGCTATCATTGAATTTTTGCAATGAATAATTGGAACCTTCCTGCTTTTTATAATCTTCCCTTAACTTCAGGATTTGTAATTTACCAACCGTATAAAAAAGATAGCCGGGGTCGAATGTGCCACGCAATGCCTCCTGGCTGGAAGGTTTTTCGCCCTGGTACCAGTTGTCCATGAAGAATTTAGTGGCCTCTTCCAAAGGCATACCATGGCAATGCGTCTTGATAGAAACACAAAGCCGGCAGATGCGCAGCAAAGCATCACCTGATTGTGCAAGCCGGTGCTTGGCAGCTTTAATGGGATCCCCGGTATTGCCATAGCCTTCATCGATCATCATCTTTTCACAGTAATGTGCCCATCCTTCTATAAATGCATAACTGCCGAATATCTTTTCGGTCACTGATGCAGCAGACGCATTTAAATGAAGGAACTGCGTGTAATGCCCCGGGTAAGCTTCATGTATCGTAACATTTTCAGTAGTATAAAAATCAAAAGTGGTTAACCAGTCTTCTTTTTGTTTTTCTGTCCACTTAGGATCCACGGGCGTTATATAATAGTATGCCTCTGTTGCTTTTGTCTCAAAAGGGCCGGGCGTATCCATAGACGCACTACTTGTTGACCTTGCGTATTGTGGCGTCTCCCTGATCTGTACACGTACATCCGAAGGCATTGTAACGATTTTTTTATCAATAAGGAACTGCCGGATGCTTTCTGCCTGTTCCTTCGCTTTTGAAATGAGGCTATCTGCAGTTGGATGTTCTTTTTGCACATCATGATACACGTCAATGGGCTTCTTATTGGGATCAATAATCCTTGCGGCAGAATTAAAATTATCCTGCTCCTTTTTCAACTCTGCAAAACCGATCGCCAGTATGCTATCGGGTGACAATGTAATGGCTTCACTATACAAAAGCATTTTTTTAAAATTTGCTTCCCCGATAGCATAGTCATTATTCGCTTTGGGCAGTTTATCTTTCTGCAGGTAAATAACAAATTCATTGATAGCTCCAATAGCTGTATCGTTGACTGCTTTGAATGCCGTCATCAGTGAATCGTTCTTAACATCTTTCAATGCAACCAACAGGTCGCCCTTAAAAAAATCAGCAGCACCTTTTGCGATCTCGATCGCAGTTTCAATATAGGGTTTTGGCAGTGACGTGGAAAGGTTTTCATTCGCCGCAGCAAATACATTCGGGATCTCTTTTTCAACTGCTATCACGTGTTTGAGTCTTTCTTCAAGAGGGGCATAATCTCTTTTAATATACATATTCACATCAACAGCCCCTGCATAGGTCATCGGGTTCTTTGTATATACTTTCAGGTCTTCAAAATTGAAGATCTCATTCTTAATACCCATTTTTAAAACACGGTAATCAAAGAACATTTTTGTACTCAAAGATGCGGTATCAAAAGCAGTAAGTTGCTGATCATAATCCTTGAGGCGTTTTAATTCATTATCCAATGACGCTTTGTTGTAATTGGTAACTTTCCCGTCGTACTCATGGTATCCCAGTGCAACTGCCGACTGGGGGCGCCAAGCCAGATATCCTTTCAAAAAACTATCAGAAAATTTTTGAAAGGCTTCATCGCCTGTGGTTTGTTGAGAATTATTATTATTGTTATTGCACCCGGTCATAACAATAAGGAGAAGGGCTACGGCAAGTAATTTATTCATATACGGAATTTAGAGAATGACCTTGTTTTAATAAAAACTGCTGCCTACTGTGATGTGAACCAATCCAGCGCCAGTGTATAACCACTTAACCCCAATCCACTGATCACACCTTTGGCCTTACCCGAAACATGAGATAGTTTCCTGAATTCTTCCCTGCCAAAAATATTGGAGATATGTACTTCTATCACCGGGGTTGTTATGGCAGCAATGGCATCACCGATCGCAACAGAAGTATGCGTGTAACCACCGGGGTTAAAAATAATACCATCATAGCTAAAGCCAACACGTTGTATCTCATCGATCAGCGCTCCTTCCACATTACTCTGAAAATAGGTTATCTCCTGCCCCGGGTATTTTTTTTTCAAGGCTTCCAGGAAAGATTCAAAGGATTCGCCTCCATAAATATCTACTTCACGTTTGCCGAGTAAGTTTAAATTAGGCCCGTTAATGATTGCGATCTTCATACTCCGGTCTTCCCGGGGGAATTTAAGATTAAGTAAAATTGATAATGCTTTTACAAATAAACAAAAGTTTACCCATATACCCGCTCCAGGGTTTCTCCTTTAGGGAGTGGAGGGGGCGCTAAGCAGTGATATAAATTCATCGAATAAATACCTGCTGTCATGCGGCCCCGGTGTCGCTTCCGGGTGATATTGTACAGAGAATGCAGACTTATTCTTAATGCGTATTCCTTCAATGCTGTCGTCATTGAGGTTAACATGTGTTATTTCTATATTTGGATTGGCTTTTACAGCCACCGGGTCTACGCCAAAGCCATGATTCTGTGTAGTGATCTCACTTTTCCCGCTGATGATATTCTTTACAGGATGATTCAAACCACGGTGCCCATGGTGCATTTTAAAAGTTGGAATATCATTGGCCAATGCCAGCAACTGGTGACCAAGGCAAATACCGAACAGTGGTTTGTTTACAGCAAGTATCTGCTTAACCGTTTTCACTGCATAAGTCATCGGGGCAGGATCACCGGGGCCATTACTGAGAAAATAACCATGTGGTTCAAATTGCTGTAATTCTTCAAAAGAAGTTTTTGCATTGTATACTTTTACATAAGCGCCCCTTTCTACCATGCAGTTCAATATATTCTTCTTGATGCCAAAATCTATAACGGCTATACGCAGTTTACTTTGTGGGTCGCCTAAGCAATAAGCTTCTTTTGTGCTTACAGCAGATGCCAGTTCCAGGCCATCCATGCCCGGTACTTTTTTTAATGTCGCCTTCAGTTGCTCCACATCAGTTGATTCGGAAGAAATGATACAGTTCATAGCGCCTTGCGTGCGGATATGTATCACCAATGCCCTGGTGTCAATTCCGTCAATGGCTACTACCTGCTGCACTTCAAAATATTCCTGCAGCGAAGCATCTGCCATAAAACGACTGTATTTTTCTTCGAGATTACGTCCAATGACCGCTTTCACTTTCACACCATCGCTTTCCACATCAGCAGCCTTTACACCATAATTACCGATGTGCACATTGTTCATAATGAGCACCTGGCCATAATAACTGGGATCGGTAAATACTTCCTGGTAACCCGTCATGCCTGTGTTGAAGCATATTTCGCCGGTAGCCGTACCAATTTTCCCAAAAGCTGTACCATGAAAAACAGTTCCGTCTGCTAAGATTAAAACGGCAGGAGTTGATTTGGAAAGAGACATGTATTAAAAGGGTTTTGCAAAGAAAAGAATTCAATCGCGAATTCAGCAAATAAAATTCCTCACATTTTCCGTTCAGGCATCTACGCCCTCGCCAATGAAGAAACCGGCCAGGAGGCAAATCCTTGTTCAAACAGCATCATAAAAAAAGCTCCGATAATGATATCGGAGCTTTTATATAAACAGTTAGTTTCAATTTTATGCTTCTGTGGTGATTGGAGTAGAACCATCAGTTGCTGTATCAGTCGCTTCTTCAGCCGTTGTTTCGGTTGCAGCAGCTTTCTTCTTTGCTCCACCTGCACGACGAGTCTTCTTAGCTGGTTCAGCAGCGGTTTTAGCCGTGCCTTTACCATAGATCTCGTTAAAATCAACCAGTTCTATCATCGCTAATTCTGCATTATCACCGGTTCTTGCACCCAGTTTGATGATACGCGTATAACCACCCGGGCGACCTGCGATCTTTGGCGCTACTACGGTAAATAGTTCTTTTACTGCATCCTTATCATTCAAGTAGCTAAACACAATACGGTGATTGTGCATGATCGCTTCTTTGCTTGAAGTATTTTTTGTTTTGGTGATCAATGGCTCAATGTAAACGCGTAAAGCCTTTGCCTTTGCCAATGTGGTGGTGATTCTTTTGTAAGTGATCAGCTGGCAGCCTAAATTCATTAAGAGGGCTTTTCTGTGAGAAGCCGTTCTACTCAGGTTGTTGTTTTTGTCTCCGTGACGCATGACGTTTGATTTTAAACTCTATACCGTGTCAGGAATTATAGAGTTGGTTTATAATTTATTTGAAGATTTGGTGATTTGATTATTTGATAATGTTTTTAAATCGTCACATCACCAAATCACCAAATTGATTATTCGTCGTCCAATTTCAACTTGCTCAGGTCCATTCCAAAGCTTAATCCCCGCTCATGCAATACCTGCTCAATTTCGCTCAGGGATTTTTGTCCAAAGTTCCTGAATTTCATCAGGTCTTCCTGCTCGTACTGAACCAGTTCGCTCAATGAATTGATCTTGGCTGCTTTCAAGCAATTGAAAGCACGTACGGAAAGATCAAGATCTTCCAATGGTGTTTTCAGGATCTTACGCAGTTGCAGGGTTTGTTCATCAACCA
>JANYIM010000140.1 GCA_025362055.1 Bacteroidota bacterium | reverse complement strand
CCTCATTCCGTCGCCAAAACATGTCATTGTTGGATATGATAAGAATGGAAAACTGGTTGACTGGCTTTATGCCAAAGAACAAACGGCACAAAGCATGCTGAAGATATTAGGGTATTAAAAAAATACCCCGTTAAGACTAACGGGGCCTAAACCAAAACCAACTGTCACCTATTTTATGAAAAAACTCAGCGTTATTGAATAGTAATTTCTTTGGCGTCTTTTTTCACTTCTTCTTTTTTGGGAAGATCCAATTTTAAAATGCCGTTCTCATACTTAGCGCTGATGCCGGAAGCATCGATCTTTTCATCCACGGTAAAACTGCGCTTGAATGCTTTGTAACCGAATTCCTTGCGGATCATTTTTTCATTTTCGGCTAAACTTTGTTCTTTCTTTTCAACACTGATGGTCAGCAATTTGCCATCCAGTTTAATATTGAAATCTGCTTTCTCAAATCCCGGTGCTGCCAGTTCAATATGGTAGCCGTTAGTCTTCTCCACGATATTAACCGGTGGAAAATTCAGTACGTCTTCCCGCATTGCTTTGCCAAAAGTTGCAGGCAATTCGTTGAATAATTCATTCATTAACCCATCAAAGGATCTGCTCATTGGGTTGTTAACTTTTACGAGTGTCATAGCTATTATTTTTTAATGATTTAAAATTTTTGATCTGCTAACCATGCTCAAATGATATTCCAACTCATTTTTAAAAGACAATATTGCAAAAACAGAATTTTTTGTAGACAGAATGGCTGTTATTGAATAAGCGTGATGACATTATTTCCTGAAATCGTTTTAAGGAGGAGAAAAGATGCATTGAAAAAAATCGATGGATTATTTGCAGGAAGTCCGTAATTTTGTGCTCTGATTAAAACTTAAAAATACTGATATATGTATCCTGAAGAAATTGTGATCCCGATGAAAGAAGAATTAACTGAGAATGGTTTTTCTGAACTGTTGACAGCAACTGATGTTGAAAATACATTAAATGAAAAAGGTACTACTTTGGTGATGATCAATTCTGTTTGTGGTTGCAGTGCAGGTACGGCAAGGCCGGGTGTATTACTGGCCGTAACAAATACTTCCAAAAAACCAGATCATATTACTACCAGTTTTGCAGGATTTGATATAGATGCTGTAAGGAAATTAAGGGAGCACCTGATGCCCTATCCGCCTTCTTCCCCGGCCATTGCCTTATTTAAGGATGGCAAGCTTGTTCATTTTATTGAGCGCCATAATATTGAAGGCAGGAGCGCACAGATGATCGCTGAGAACCTGATGGGGGCTTTTGAACAATACTGTAATTAGCATAAGAACCTGATATTTAAGAAAATATACTCCTAAAAAGGGACTAGGGCCAAATCCAACAAAATATGTTGGATTTTTTTATAATTCTACAATAATAAACAGTATTTTTACTGTCCCTAATTTCGAGTGTTTATACTTTCACTTATTCCTGCCTGCTAAGGTCCTTTTAGCGGCTACTGCCTACTACTATAGTTTTTGATTAGATATCCGAGAAGTGTTGTTTTGATATGGCTGCATTTCCGGAAAATTTAATGTAAACCCAAGAAACCCATTGAAATGAAACATTTCTATTCTGCTGTTTCCGGTATCGTATCGTTATTGATATTGTCTGCTGGTATCTCCACTGCACAATCCATTACCGTTAGCCAGGAAACATTTCCAAACCAGTTTAACGCAGGGTTCGGAAACCCGGCCACGAATGTTAGTAATGGAAATTTTACAGGATCCATTGGAACCTGGACCTCCACTGCAAATACTACAGCAGCTTTAGCAGTTATCCCGCCTTATTATTCGCCCGTTACCAACGCCATCAAAATAGTAAATTGGAATACTTCAGGTGTTGCCGCCGGAGATTGCAGGGCCGTTGCCCCGTCTGTCAATCTCAGTAATTATAATTGCAGCCCTGCGATGAATCTAACATTCAAACTCTATACCCATTCCTGTGCGGCAGCGGATATCAATACAACATTGCAGGTAGATTTTTCAACAGATAATGGCACTACCTGGACCGCTGCATATTCAATTACATCTGCAGCCATGTTCAATACATGGGGGCTTGATAATATAGCTACCATAACAATTCCCATAACTGCTCCTTACAGGGTTGCTGGTTTTAAATACAGGTTCAGCGGACATAAGCCTGCTAACCAGCCCGATAACTTTTATATTTTCATTGATGATATCACCATCCTGGCAAATCCATGTACCACTAGTTTCAAACTGGGAAACTTAGTATGGTATGATATCAACAATGACGGCATCAGGCAAAGTACCGAAACAGGTGTGAGTGGAGTTATGGTGAATATTTATAATGATGCGAATAATGATAATATAGCAGACGGAACGCCCATCAACAGTACTGTTACAGATGCGAACGGCTGGTATAATTTTACTAACCTGGGCGCTGGTAATTATATAGTTGGTGTGAACTTACCGGGAGCATATATTAAATGCGCTGTTAATGGTGGCGATCCCGACAACAATACAGATAATGATAACAATGGTATTAATGTAGCAGGCGGGGAACTAAGGGGAAATGCGATCACACTTGCAGCTAATAGTGAAAAAGACAGTCTGGGTAACATCAATACAAATTACAATGCAACTTACGACATTGGCATAACCGGTACCGGTTCCATTGGTGATTATCTTTGGAAGGATGAGAATAAAAATGGTTTGCAGGATGTGGGAGAAACAGGGTTAACCGGGCAGTCGATCTTATTAAAGAATGCTGCTGGCACGATAACACTGGCGGCTGCAACAACAGATGCCAATGGCAAATACAGGTTTGATAATCTTATACCCGGATCCTATAGCATAAAATTTCCGGGAATAAATGCAATGACCCCCGCACCTACATTGGTGGGAAGCAATTTGGCGATCAATAGTAAACCAGATCATACTACGATGAGTTATGCAGTTACGCTTGCATTAAATGAAACCAATTTTAATGTTGATGGAGGGTATCAGTCAGCTACCATATTGCCGATAACCCTGGGCGATTTCAATGCTATTTATGCTAATGGTTTTGCGCAGTTGAAATGGAATACCGTTGCAGAAAATAATACAAGCTACTTTGATGTGGAACGCAGCACCAATGGTACTGCGTTTACAGTAATAGGAAAAGTGAATGCAAGTGGCAACAGCAACACGAACACGGAATATTCTTTTTCGGACCTGACGGTTCAGAAAGGGATTGATTTTTACCGTTTGAAGATGGTCGACATTGACGGCAATATTATTTATAGCAAGGTACTGGCGATGAATACCGATGCAAAAGGCATCAGCCTCTTATTGGTTTATCCCAATCCGTTTGGCCAGAAAGTGCAGGTGAAAATTCAATCAGAGATCATAGAAGAGATCAGTATAAGGGTATTGAATAATTCCGGTGGTATAGTTCGTGCGCAAAATGAATACATACAGCCGGGGGATAATATTATTGTAGTAAATAATGTAGCTGACCTGCCAGGTGGTATCTATTATCTTGAAATAATCACCTTTGAGAAGACATTCAGAACGAGGATCATGAAGCAATAGGTATGATGCTTTTCTTAATTTTTTGAAACACGTTGAAACAATAAAAAAACATAGGACTTTATCTTATTTACCCTATGCGGAGGGTTTTATCGGCAACAAGTAGACTATGGCTTTAGTGTGAGTTAATCATGTGTTAGCTCCCTGTTTATTACCTCATTGGCATAGGGGGAGAAACAGGTCAAATACCCGTAGCTGCCATAAAGCACTGTCAGTTCAGGCAAGGCTTATGGGCAAATAATAATGTGCGGATGATAATGTTCCGCAGGAACACCTTATGCAGATCAGGGTGTATAAGAAATGAACAGGGGAGAAAACTTTACTTCCTGCAAATAGTAAAAACAACATTGCAATAACAATTCTTTTCAGTGCACTTAGCGGGATCTGCAGGCAACTAAAGATCCCGTTTCAGAAAATAAATGGTGATAAAAAATAACCAGTTTCTCGTATAGAAATCCTCAAAAAGTTTTACTTTACTTTTGGTTTTATCCATAACTGCTAATAACTCATTATGAGAAAAAATATACATTACCTATTTGCTGATCCCACTTTATTTTCCGGCAACGCTCCAGTTTCAAAATCATTTATTGCTAATACTTTTTTTATGAGAATTAATAAACGTTTTTCCCTTGGAATCATATTGCTTATACTGGCATTCCCGGTATGGGCAAATACGTATACTGTAAATACGGCAACTGATTTTCCGGTTAGTGGCGGAGTAAATCCTGCCACAGGTACTATTATAGGTGGCGCCGGCGCCGGCCTGGTATCATTAAGATCAGCGATCATTGCTTCTAATGCGAACGCCGGGGCAGATATCATTCTATTTAACGCAGCATTGAACGGAGTTCCGATAACGCTTAGTATTGTTAATGCCGGTGGTACGAATGAAGATGCATGCCAGACGGGTGATCTGGATGTGTTGGGTAGTCTTACCATCACAGGCAACGGAGCCGCGAACACGATCATACAGGCCGGAACAACCAATGCCAATGGCATTGACAAAGTATTTGCCATCAATCCTCTTTGCAACGTCGCCATTACCTTCAGCATTTCAGGTGTAACGATCAGGTACGGCAGGAATACACAACCCTTTGGCGCTGCGGATTTCAGTTACACCGGCGGAGGTATCGACTGGTGCGGTAATGGTGCCAGTACAATGACGATGACAAACTGTGTAATAGATAATAACAATAATCTTAATGGTTACGGCGGTGGTCTCAACATTGATGAAGTAGCTCCAGCTGCAGGAGTTGTGAACATAACAGGTACTACTTTCTCCAACAACAACTGTTACTATTGGGGTGGTGGTATAAATATATTTGGTGATGATGTTCAGGCGACGTTAAATAACTCAACTGTATCCGGCAACACTACAACAGGAATAGCCGGGGCCGGAACCCAGGGGGGAGGTGTCAATATCAGGATCACACATCAAACTGCAAGCCCCATTCCGTTTGTTACGTTTGATAATACATCCATAACAGGAAATACAGGCAAAGGCTTTGGAGGTGGAGTATGTGTGGCTGGCGCAGGTGATCAGAATGTAACATTTCAGAATGGTTGCAGCATCACCAATAATACCGTTTTAATAAATGGCGCTGTTTGCCAGGGCGGAGGTATAGAGATCGATGCGAATGCTGCCAGAAGCAACAATCTTAATAACACTATTATTACCGGTAATCATGCAGATGCGGGCGCCAATGCCAGGGGAGGCGGTGTATTCCTGAATACCGGCGTGATGAGTATGACTGCAGGTTCGATAAGTAATAACACTTCAAGGGAAGGCGGGGGATTTGCCCTGGAAAGCGGAACAGCTACGCTCAATAAAATGACAGTTTTGAGCAATTCAGCTACACTAAGTGGCGGTGGATTTTTTACAACACCGACAAGTACCGGTTCCCTGACAATGAATTTTTCCAGGATCGTCAACAATACCGGCCCGGCCGGCCCTTCACTCACAAGAAATACCGGCACTGTATCTGTCGACAACAACTGGTGGGGTATAAATTCAACACCGTTAGCAAGCCTGATCGCAGGCGCCGTTACTGTCAACAGGTGGTTGCAGTTGAAAGCAACAGCAGCAACCAGCCCGATTTGTTATACTTTAGGTACTTCTCTGGTTACAGCAAGTTTTCTTACTAATAATCTAGCAGAAGTGATCACACCTGCGAATCTTGTAACTATCATTGGGCAACCTATTACGTTCACGCAAAGCCTGGGTGCGCTTTCCGGGGCCCAGGCAACAATACAGGCAAGCGGAACAGCAACTGTTACCTATACTGCCGGAGCTAACGCAGGAACGGGCACAGTGAATGCGCTTGTCGATAATGTGCCTTCATTGGAAGTTTCACCGGGGAGAGCAAATATTGTTATCAGTAAACCCGTCATCACCAACCCGGGAGTAGCAACCGGAACGGCTGGTACTCCATTTAGTCAAAGCTTCACACAAGTCGGTGGCACTGTTCCAGTAACGTTTACGTTGAACACAGGTTCACTACCGGCAAACCTGAACCTGACGTCGAATGGAACATTGAGTGGTACTCCGGTCGTCGTTGGATCATTTCCCATTACTGTTACAGCATTGGATAATATTGGTTGTTCAACAAACGGTTCATCCTATCCTTTGCAAATAGTTTGTCCGACTATTACTGTAACTAATCCGGCAACAACCACCGGTACACAAAATACCGCATTCAGTCAATCATTCTCTGCTTCGGGTGGCACGGCTGCTTATACCTATACAACAGCCAGTACCTTACCAACAGGTATCACGCTGGCAAGCAACGGAACGCTAAGCGGCACACCCACAAATTTTGGTACATTCCCGATCGTGGTGACCGCAACAGACGCTGCGGGATGTACAGGTAACGGTGCCACATATACGCTGGTTATTGCTTCCGCATCTGTTCCGGCAACTGCGTTGAATTTCGATGGTGTAGATGATTATGTTACCATCAATAACTCACTTTTCAACGTAGGTACCTCAGATTTTACCATCGAATTAAGCATGCGTACCACTGCGCCATTTGAATATTTTGTTTCCAAGAG
>JANYIM010000124.1 GCA_025362055.1 Bacteroidota bacterium | reverse complement strand
TTGCCTGCCCAGCATTGGCCAGTAAGCTTTCAGGTGAGGAAAGTTATCGAGGTAGATCCTTGCAATGGCGTACAGGCGCATATCTTCGGTGATCGTGCTTTCGGGAACATTATTCATATCATTATCCTTATTCCTGAACTTTAACGGAATGAAAGTATTAAAGCCATGTGTTTTATCCTGCAACTCCCTTAATCTTCTCATATGGTCAATGCGATGCTCATATTTTTCAATATGCCCATACAGCATGGTGGCATTGCTATGCATACCCAGATCATGTGCTGCTTCATGGATGGCTAACCAGCCAATTGCATCTACCTTATCTGCGCATATCCGTTCCCGTATTTCGGGTGCAAATATTTCGGCACCACCGCCAGGTAAACTATCGAGTCCTGCAGCGTGTAAAGCTGCCATGCCTTCTTTAACACCCAGTTTTGCCTTGCGGAACATATAATCCAGTTCTACGGCTGTAAATGCTTTTACGTGCAGGGCCGGGCGGTGCGCTTTTATCTTTTGCATCAGTTCAATGAAATAAGCCATGTTCATTTTTGGGTGCACGCCGCCTACGATATGCACTTCGGTTATTGGTTTGCCGTCGTAGCTTTTTACTATGTCGAGCATCTGGTCAATGCTGAGTTCCCAACCTTCTTCCTTATGAGCATACAATCTCGAATAAGAACAGAATGCACAACTGAACACGCATACATTGGTGGGTTCAATATGAAAATTACGGTTGAAATAGGTCTTATTGCCATGTAACCGTTCTCTTATAAAATTGGCTAAGGCACCAACAAAGGGCAGACTTCCTTTTTCAAAAAGAAGTATACCTTCCGCATCAGTGATGCGTTGGTTGTTTTTTACTTTTTCAGCGATGGTTTTAAGTCCGGGTTCAGTAGTGGAGTTGATCAATGTATCAATGGAAGCACTCATCACGGTTATTTTTTTGCAAAGTTAGGTTGATTATGGATGTTGGAACATTATTTTTTGTGAATTGCCACGCTGAATTGCCACACCCTTTAGGGCGTGGCAATTCTTAGCGAATAATTGTATATCTTCCAAGTTGAATTTAATTTCAAATAATAAACAACGCTATATGAGTATTAAACTTCGGCTTACAATAATGAGTTTTCTCCAGTTCTTTGTCTGGGGGGCGTGGTTAATTACCATTGGGACTTACTGTGTTAATGCCAAGCATTGGAGCTTTCCGGAATTCGGAGCTATTTTCTCAACACTTGCAATTGCGTCTATCATTATGCCTGCCATAACAGGTATTATTGCTGATAAATGGATCAACGCAGAAAAACTATATGGGATATTGCATATTCTTTACGGGGCTGTATTATTTTATGTTCCAAACGTGAATGATCCAAACACTTTATACTACGTTATTTTGGGCGCCATGTTATTTTATATGCCTACAATTTCCCTTTCCAATTCTATAGCTTACACTATCCTCAAAAACAATAATTATGATGTTGTAAAAGTTTTCCCACCTATCAGGGTTTGGGGAACAATAGGTTTTATCGCCGCAATGTGGACAACGAACCTCACCAAAAGTAATGTAAATGCTACGCAGTTCATGATAGGCGGCGCTGCTGCTATTTTGCTGGGGATCTATTCATTCACATTGCCTAAGTGCCCGCCTCCAAAAAGCATTTCGGAAAACGCCTCCTTGATTGAAAAATTGGGCCTTACCGCCTTTAAACTGTTTGGCAATTACAAAATGGCCTTGTTTTTCATTTTTGCCATGTTCCTTGGAGCAGCATTGCAACTGACCAATATGTACGGGGACTCGTTTATTTTCAATTTTGGAACAATGCCACAATATGCCGATTCATTGGTTGTAAAATATTCAACGATCGTGATGTCGATCTCGCAGATATCAGAAACGATATTTATTATTACGATACCGTTTTTTCTTAGGCGGTTCGGTATTAAAAACGTCATGTTGTTTTCAATGATAGCATGGGTCCTGCGATTTGGATTATTCTCCTATGGTAACCCGGGCGATGGATTGTGGATGATCGTATTGTCCTGTATCGTATATGGTATGGCATTTGATTTCTTTAATATTTCCGGTTCCTTGTTTGTTGAAACCACTAC
>JANYIM010000044.1 GCA_025362055.1 Bacteroidota bacterium | reverse complement strand
CTTCATTGTCTTTTATAATCTGGTATTTCATCATTCTCCCGATACGTTTACATAAGAAAGGATATTATATTCAACCTGATGGTATCATCAACCGGTTGAAGGAAGAACATGCTTAAATTCATTTACATATTATTTTTTTCGGTTTCTTTTTTTTCTGTTGCCGTAGCAGCAGAAAAAAAATACCCGGTCAATGATCTTTTGCAGCTGCAAACCGATCAGGATAGTACGATTGTACAACAAAATAACCCTTCTGCTGATGATCATATAACAACCGGTGCTGATCACCAGTCTGCAGTAACAGATACCACGCTTTCTCCCAATGAACTTATTATTCCGCCGGATTCGGTGGCACACTGGAAAAATTTAAAGTCATTTGAATATGCAAAGTACCTGGATAGTTTATTGAAAGCAAAGCAGGATAAGGAAAGTGTACAGGTTTCAAGTCCACCCACAGATACAGGGCCGAGTTGGCTGGACAGCGTTTTTGCTTCACCGGCCACAAAGATATTTTTCTGGACATTGGCAGGGCTTTTTATACTTTTTATTTTATATAAATTGTTTTTAACGGAAGGCATGTTCACAAAAAAAATGAAAAAAGACCAGTCGGTAACACCTGAAGTAACGGAAGAGCTACTAACCAATGAAAGCGATTTTGATGCAATGATCAGCCAGGCGCTGCGTAATGGCAATTACAGGCTGGGCGTGCGTTACCAGTATTTGAAGACCCTGCACCAACTGGCTGCCAGGAATTTCATTGAATTGGCTGCTGATAAGACCAACTACCAGTATGTGCAGGAGACGGGTAATCGGGGGGGACAGTTGAAAAATGATTTTGCTGCGCTTACACTTAGTTATGAATATGTATGGTATGGCGAATTTGCAATTGAAGAAACAACTTATCATAAGATAGAAACAGGCTTTACTAATTTTAATAGAAAATTCTGACCGTACGGATGAAGACCATATATGCATATCTTTTCCTGGTACTTTCAGCAGCCGGCCTTTTAACAGGCTGTGCCGGTAGCGATAATGAAAAAAAGATCCCTGACCTGGCGGAAAGTTTTTCCAACACGGATAAAAAACCTTTCGGGACCTATATTGCTTATCACCAGCTGGAAGAAATGTTTTACCGCAATACCATCCGTAATGAAAAAAGAAATTTTGAGGACAGCTGGAAGTATCTCGAAGATACCGGCTGTGTTTACATTTGCATTGCACAGAATTTATACTCTACTGATGAGGACGTGGATGGCATCGTGAAATTTGTAGAGAATGGCAATGATGCATTTTTTGCAGCAGAGGAATTTGACCCTAATTTGTTGACGAAACTGCAATGTAACTTTGCGGCTTCTATAAATATACCTAATTTGATAAGTAACAAGCCTTATCAAACCAGCGGTTTAAGGATGAAAGTGGAAGGAAGGGCCGACAAGGCATTATACCAATATTTTTATTTGCCTTTTTCCAATACGTTCACCTCATTTAATCCGGGCAATACCAGGGTATTGGGCGTAAATGAAAATGGTGATCCGGATTTCCTTGTCATTTTTATGGGAAGAGGCAGGATATTCCTGCATTGCGAACCCCGTGCCTTCAGCAATTATTTTTTATTGCAGAAAAATAATTACGAATACCTGCAAAAGGCTTTTGGTTATGTAAGGCCTTATCCTGATCATGTGTATTGGAATGACTATTACGTTAAGATACGTTCAAAAGGACAGGCAGAAAGCAGGAGGAACAACAATAGTGACAATAGTGGTTTTAATTCCCTGAATGAGATATTAAGCCATCCGGCATTGGCTATTGCATTTTGGTTAACGCTGATCTTATTATTACTCTATATTTTATTCGGCATCAAGCGCCGCCAGCGTATCATTGAAATGGTAAAGCCAAATGAGAATACCACGGTAACTTTTACAGAAACCATTGGCAGGCTGTACCTGCAGAAAAAGGACAATAAAAACATAGCCGACAAGATGGTCACTTATTTTAATGAGTACATTCGTAATAATTATTTTTTAAATACCAACCTGGTCAATACAGATTTTATGAGTACCCTTAGCCGTAAGAGTGGTGTGCCGTTCGAGAAAGTGGAAACCTTGTATCGTGCAATTGATCATGCACATAAAAATGCGGCTATTGATGATTATGAATTACTTTCTTTGCATGAACAAATACAAGAGTTTTATAAAAAAACGGTATAGGAACTTTGAATCTAAACACGAACAGGTAAATTAAAACATTCTTAAATCCCCGGGGCCTGAAAACCCCTTCAGGGGTTTGGGGCAAAACAAGAAACAAATGGAAGAAAACCTTTTTGAGCAACGCATCGACCTTAGCGGTCTCAGTAAAGCGGTAAATGATATCCGCAATGAAATCGGCCAGGTGATCATTGGTCAGCATAAAATGGTGGATCTTTTACTCACCGGACTTTTATGCGACGGGCATATTTTAATTGAGGGGGTGCCCGGGGTGGCAAAGACCTTAACTGCCAAACTGCTGGCAAAAATGATCGACGTGGATTTTTCGCGTTTACAGTTCACACCCGACCTGATGCCGAGTGATGTGGTTGGTACCTCGGTATTTAATCCAAAGGAAGGGGATTTTCGTTTTAAATCGGGACCGGTCTTCAGCAATATCGTTCTCATCGATGAGATCAACCGGGCTCCTGCAAAAACACAGGCCGCCCTGTTTGAAGTGATGGAAGAACGGCAGGTAACCGTTGACGGTAGTACGCATATCATGAAATTTCCGTTCATTGTTCTGGCTACGCAAAATCCCATCGAGCAGGAAGGTACCTACCGTTTGCCGGAAGCGCAGCTGGATCGGTTTCTTTTTAAAATAGAAGTAAGCTATCCCACTTTGCAGGAAGAGATCACGATACTGACCAGTCAGCAGGGTAAAACACAGGCGCAGATGCTGGATGGCGTTCAAAAGGTATTATCGCCATCAGATATTCAACATTACCGTGGCCAGGTACAATCGATCATCATAGAACCCAAACTGGTAGAGTTCATTGCGAGGATCGTGCATGAAACAAGAAATAACCCTTCCTTATACCTTGGTGCTTCACCAAGGGCTTCTTTGGCCATCCTTCGTTCTGCAAAAGCAATTGCTGCCATCAAGGGCAGGGATTTTGTGACACCGGAGGATATTGTGGAAATGGCGCCGCATGTATTGCGCCACCGCATCATTTTAACGCCCGAAAAAGAAATGGAAGGGATCACTGCAGATGACCTGATCGATAATATTTTAAAGGCGATCGAAATACCACGATAAAACCCTTCGATCTTCCAAGGGAGACTTTGAAGGGAATAATTCAGTAAAGGCCTTTTCAATAATCTTACATCAAACGATGGGATAAGTAAAAATGACTGCAGTAAAAAAATATATCGGGAATTTGTTCTTGACAACAAGGTTTTATCTGTTGCTGGGATCTTGCATCGTATTTTTCATTGTATCATTTTTTTATCCTCCGCTTTCTGTTTTGGCCCGAGTGTGGTTATGGGTTCTTATATTGCTGGTACTGATCGATTATTTTTTTTTATTTGTGTTGGGTAAGGCGCCCGTGGCTAAACGCATAATGGCAGACCGCCTGAGTAATGGTGATGAGAACAAGGTGGAAATAAGAGTGCAACACATGATGCCTTTTACCGTACTGATGGAGATCATTGATGAGTTGCCCGTACAGTTTCAAAAAAGGGATTGGATTTTAACACACCGCTTTAAGGCCAATGAACAGAAAAGCATTGTATATAATGTACGGCCTGTTGAAAGGGGAGAATATCATTTTGGGAGGTTGATACTGTACATCCGGTCACGCTTAGGGTTATTAAAGCGGCGGTATGATATTGAAGCAGAACAAATGGTGCCGGTATATCCTTCATTCATGCAGATGCGTAAGTACGAATTACTTTCACAAACCACCATTCAAACGGAACATGGCAATAAGCGAATGCGTAAGATCGGCCATAGTATGGAGTTTGAGCAGATAAAGGAATATGTTCGCGGTGATGATATCCGCACCATCAACTGGAAGGCGACAGCAAGGAAAGGTTCGTTGATGGTCAATAATTACACCGATGAAAAATCGCAGCAGGTATATTGCATTATAGATAAAGGCCGGTTGATGAAAATGCCTTTTAACGGCCTTACTTTACTGGATTATGCGGTGAACAGTACACTGGTGCTTGCGAATGTTTGCCTGCAGAAACAAGACAGGGTAGGTGTGATGACCTTCGCTAATAAAATGGGTTCGCTGCTGGCAGCTGATCGTAAGCCGATCCAGCGGGAGAATGTGTTGCAATTATTATATAATCAGCAAACGGGTTTTCTTGAAAGCGATTATGAAATGTTATATATGCAGATACGCAGCCGTATCAAACACCGCAGCCTGCTGGTATTGTATACTAATTTTGAATCCCTCTCGGGCTTACACCGGCAATTGAATTACCTGCGCTCCATCGCAAAACATCATTTACTGATGGTGGTGTTCTTTGAGAACACAGAACTGCATCAACTCTCTCACCTGGATACGCGCAACATAGAAGAAATATATATTAAAACCATTGCTGAAAAATTTGAGTTTGAAAAAAGGCTGATCGTAAAAGAATTAAAGAAACATGGCATCCTCTCCATTCTTACGCCGCCTGAATTACTAACCATTAATGCGGTGAATAAATACCTGGAATTAAAAGCAAGGCAGGCTATTTAAATGGGATCTGCATATGGGATCAAGTCCCTGCTAATTCAACAAAGGATATGGGTTTTGACCCTAAATTCCTACTTGCCGATTCCCAATATCCGCGATCATTCTGCTTACCTTTGCAAAAATATTTTTGTGGCGCGTAAACCAACGTATAGATTAAGATATACCAATAAATTAGTTGAAGCCGGGGAAGCACCGGTTCTGCGTGAACGCGTGGAAAGGATTCCCATTGATCCTGTAGTGCAACAAACTTATCTTGAAGGAAAGGCCCTGCTCATCGATAAGCCGCTGCATTGGACCTCGTTTGATGTTGTACGTAAACTCCGCAGCCTTTTGCAAATAAAGAAGATAGGTCATGCCGGCACATTAGATCCACTGGCAACAGGGCTATTGATTGTTTGTACAGGAAAGTTCACAAAAAAGATCAACGAATACATGGCGCAGGAAAAAGAGTACACAGGAACCTTTATCCTTGGGGCAGTTACACCTACCTACGACCTGGAGAGCGAACCGGAACAACAAAAAGACATTTCTTTTATTACTCCCGAAATGCTGCGGGCGGCCACCCAACAATTTACCGGCGATATTGAACAATTGCCCCCGGCTTATTCTGCCATAAAAAAAGATGGCGTTGCATTGTATGAACTGGCAAGGAAAGGTGTGACGGTGGAATTAAAGCCAAGAAATATCTTTATCGGGTCATTTGAAATAACGGAAATAGCATTACCAACGGTTCATTTTAAAGTAGTATGCTCTACGGGAACCTATATACGCAGTCTTGCCAATGATTACGGCGTTGCATTGGGTTGTGGTGCATACCTGGGTAGTTTATGCCGTACAAGGATCGGGGAGTTCAGGATCGGGGATGCTGTTGGGATGGAGGGCTTTATGGTTAATGGGCAATAAGCAATAAAGCAGCGTTAGAACGGATAATTGATACCGATCGTAAAATTAAAATTCTCGTAGCGCCATTTTTTATATTCGTCGTTGTTCCCTCTCGTAAAAAGCTTTTGAAATACATCATCAAATCCCAGTGAAGGAAATTTCCAGCCGCTATTGATATAACTTAACTCGGGGCGTTTGAGCCGGAAGCCCAGGTCGAATCGCAACACAAAATAATTGAAATCGAGGCGGAAGCCGGTACCTGCGGCGATACCCAATTCCTTGTACAGGTTTTTGAACTCGAATTGTGAACTGTCGGTTCCACCGCCGGGTTTAGAATTACGCAGGTTCCAGATGTTGCCGGCATCTATGAAAAATGCCCCTTTCAAGGTTAGTGAATTAGGAATGATCTGTGCAATATCATAACGGTATTCAAAATTTCCTTCCAATTGAATATCTCCTGTGCGGTCATTGAAAGAATTATTGCCGAAGGGATTCAATGGCTGGGAACCACGTCCAATGCCCCTTACGGGCCAGGCTCTCATGCTATTGCTGCCCCCGCCATAATATTGCTTAAAGAACGGAAGGGTAGTGTCTTTTTTGAAAGCTACCCCAACGCCACCGAATAAACGCATTACTATTGCTGATTTGGCCCTACTGATAGAATGGGTATATTCAACGTCGGCTTTAACGAATTGGCGCAAATAATTTTTTAATACGTTGAACCTTCCCAGTATCAAACCCGATTCTTCAACGTTTACGGTAAAGGAATGTTGCCGGCTGGTAAATTTGGGATTGGTATACACAACCTTGTATCCAAGCGACCCCAGGCCAAGGCCTGCCACCAAGGCAGAATTGAAGGAATATTTCAGGAATGGGTTGGCCCGTAAAGTGCTGTCGAATATTAATGTACGGTTGTACAGCCTGTTGAACTCAAAATTGATGGGCTTCCACACCCATTGGCTGCTTGGTCTTGTGAGGGGGTGCCTGGATTGCTTCGTCCATTCGTAACCGGTAGCAAAGTTAAACGACTGCAGGTCGAATAGGTTAAAGCGCTTTACGTAGGATAAAGTAGTATTGAAAAATGTTTGTGGTGACAGGAAGCGCTTGCGGTCCACCTTATTGAACGGCCATACGAACCTGGGGATAACGATACTGTTGGTATAGCTCAGTTCATTTGAATTGATGATATTCTTCCTGTCACTGCTATCTGCCTTTAGGTTTAATTCAACACCGGCACGGATGGCATTCGTCATCTTGATCCCTTCCTTGCGGAAATTGCGGTTCAGTATGGAAAGGTTACTCGAAACACCCAGCAGATTACCCGCATTGGC
>JANYIM010000280.1 GCA_025362055.1 Bacteroidota bacterium | reverse complement strand
ATATAACGCCTCTAAGCCTGAGTATTCAAATTCAAGAGGAGAAGTGAAAGAAGGAATGGATTCTAAAGCGATAAAAAAACAATTATCACGTCACTTTGATATTCTTATTCGCACATTACAAGGAAAGAACATTCAGCGCTACATTTGGAAGGCCAAAGACAAAAAGGCAAAGCTGCCTAAAATAGCTTAACTAAGTTGCTTTCTTTTCCTTCTTTAAGTCGAAGAAAGTAAAGAAAACGAAAGAATAATTTCTTTATCTCAAAAACTTTTTGGTACTTAGTATTGAGGAAGAAAAGCAAGGAATTTTACTAAAAGAGTTAAAAAACGGTTAACTCCACCAATAAAAAAACCTTGAAGTATTGATTACTCCAAGGTTATATGGTAAAAGTTTGGTAGTCCCGACAGGAATCGAACCTGTATCTAAAGTTTAGGAAACTTCTATTCTATCCATTGAACTACGGGACCAGTTGAATATCGAACAAAGAACAAGGAATGATCAATGCTGATTGCCGATTTTCGGAGGGCAAAAATAAGTAATTCTTCCTTCGGTATTCATATATCATTGAATTTACATAGAAATGGCAGATTAGCTGCTGCCGGGCCGCAACTTATAACTTTCAACTCTGAACTCCTATTCCTATCTTTGCCGTCCAATTTTTAAAACAATGAAGTTATTAAACGTAATCATAAAATACAGGCTTTGGCTGGGCATCGTTTTACTGGCACTGGCCATATTTACCCATATGCAAACCAGTTTCTGGCCTGCTTTTATCTTATACCTGCTGGCTGTAGTGGCGATCGTAGGACATTTTTTGTTTGGCCCCATGCGACTGATACAGGGATACATGGAAAACGGTGATATTGAAGGCTCAAAGAAAGTACTGGCTTCTATTTGGTTCCCGGGCCTATTGATCAAGCCGGTTCGTTCTGTTTATTATACCCTCAAGGGAAACCTCGACATGGTAGACCAGAATTTCGACAGCGCAGAAAAGAACATGAAGAAAAGTTTGGCCCTGGGTGGTGGCTCCCTTACCAAACAGGCCGAAGGCCCTAATAAATTACAACTGGGTATGTTGTGCATGCAAAAAGGAGATATCAAACAGGCTGAATCTTATATCCGCCAGGCAATACGCGCAGGCTTACCCGATAAAGAAAACGAAGCCGCCGCTTACCTGCAACTCTGTTCCATTATGATGAACAAACGCGAGTTCAGGGCAGCCAAAGAGTATTTCAGAAAAGCAAAGGGCTTTAAACCCACTACCCCACAGATCGTTGACCAGATAAAACAGATCGAGAAGTATATTACCCGCATGCCGGGATAATTGATTTAATGATTCTTTGATTTGGGATTTGATAAGTACCGGATCAACTCATCACCAAATCATCAAATTGATTCATCTCCAAATCAACTACTGTATCTTTGAATCATGTCGCATTACCGCGAAATATTGCAACAAAAATTTGAGGAAGAATATAAAAAGCTGAATGATCAGCAACGCAAAGCCGTGGATGCCATTGATGGCCCGGTGATGGTGATCGCAGGGCCGGGCACGGGTAAGACGCAGATACTGGCAGCAAGGATCGGTAAGATATTACTCGATACCGATGCATTACCCGAAAATATTTTATGCCTTACTTATACAGATGCCGGCAGTATCGCCATGCGCAAAAGATTACAACAATTTATTGGCGCCGATGCTTATAAAGTGAACATCCATACTTTCCATGCTTTTTGTAATGAAGTGATTCAGGATAATTTATCCCTCTTTGAAAAAAATACACTAGATGCCATTTCAGAACTGGAAACGATAGAATTGTATAAAAAACTGATCGACTCCTTTCCAAAAAATAATCCTTTAAAAAGATATCGCGGCGACGTGTACTTCGAGATCAATAATCTCCGCGCCCTTTTCTCTTCCATGAAAAGGGAGGGATGGACACCTGCTTTTATCAGTCAAAAGATCGATGAATATATTACTGATCTGCCCAACCGTGATGAATATATCGCAAAAAAAGCGGTTGGTAATTTTAAAAAAGGAGATGTCCGCACTGATAAGATACAAGAAGAAAAAGAAAAAATGGAAAAGTTACGGGCAGCCGTAAACGAATTTGACCACTACCAGGACCTGATGCGCAAAAAAAACCGCTACGATTTTGATGATATGATCAACTGGGTGATAAAAGTATTTGAAGAGAACAAGAACATATTGGCGAATTACCAGGAAAAATTCCAGTACATCCTGGTGGATGAATTCCAGGATACGAGTGGCACACAGAACAGGCTGATACAATTACTCATCAGTTACTGGGACAAGCCCAATGTATTTGTGGTTGGGGATGATGACCAGAGTATTTACCGCTTCCAGGGCGCTAACGTGGAAAATATGGTGGAGTTTGCAAGTACTTATTCAACTGACCTTAAAACGGTAGTGCTTACTAATAATTATCGCAGCGTACAGCCTATCCTCGATATTTCCAAAACACTCATCGACCGTAATGAGGAGAGATTGGTGAAACAGATCGATGGATTGAGTAAAGACCTGATTACTGCCAGGAAAGAACTGATCGGCCTTACCCATCAACCGGCCATCAAAGAATATAATTCCGTAAAGGATGAGATGGCAGATATCACCAACAAGGTTGCCACTCTCCTGCAGCAAAACATTGCCCCTGGGAAGATCGCAGTCATTTATAAAGAAAATAAATACGGGGAAGAGCTCGCAAAATACTTTCGGTTAAAGAATATACCGGTCTTTAGTAAACGCAGCATCAATATCCTGGAGCAACCCTTTGCAAAAAAAATAATTCAACTGCTGCGTTATTTAAATGCAGAAATGGATACGCCCTATGGTGGTGATGAAATGCTGTTTGAGATATTACACTATGATCTTTACAATACCCCTCCCATTGAGATCGCCAAACTGACTGTAGAGGTAAATCAAAAGAAATATAACGGGGAACTGACTTCCATCCGGAAATTATTGTCGGACAAAGCCAACACGCCTTCGCAAAACTTATTTGATACCGGTATCGATCCACGCCTGAAGAACATCAGCGCAATGATCGAAAGATTAATTACGGATGTTCCCAATATTACTTTGCAACAATTGTTTGCTGCCATCATCAGCGATGCAGGCGTACTTCCATACATCATGAAGAGTGATGAAAAGATCGGCCTCATGCAATTGCTGACCGCCTTGTTTGATTTTATTAAAGAAGAAACAAGCCGTAACCCCTCCCTGAACCTCGAAGAACTTGTAGGCATCATTGACCTCATGGGAAAAGAGGCCCTGCCCTTGCCTATGGTGCAGGTAGCCGGTACGGATAAAGGCGTGAACCTGCTAACAGCACACGGTTCCAAGGGCCTCGAGTTCGAATATGTATTTTTTACCGGCCTCAATGCGGCTTCATGGGAAAAGAAAAGAAAACCCGGCGGCGGATATAAATTACCCGATAATATTTTTACTTCCCAATCGGGATCAGGCGATGATGAAGAGTTGCGCAGGTTATTTTATGTTGCACTCACCCGCGCCGAAAAATACCTATCACTCTCTTATGCTAAATTCAGGAATGATGGCAAAGAAATGGAACCTTCCATGTTCATCGCAGAGATCCTGGAGCAACACACTATCCCTGTAGAAAAAATTTCTTTGACAACCGAACAGCAAATGGAGTTTGAAATGTTGCAGTTCACTGCAATGGCACCCGAAATTGAAAATGCAGAAGCAGATTTCATCAATACACTACTTGATAAATTTGTAATGAATGTAACTGCACTTAATAATTACCTGGATTGCCCTTTAGGTTTTTATTATAAAAGCCTCATCCGTATCCCTTCCGGCAAAAGCGAAGCCACCGAATTTGGAAGCGCCGTGCATTACGCATTGGAAAAGTTATTCCGGAAAATGCAGGACGGAAAGAAAGAAATATTTTCATCGGTAACAGAAGTGATCGCCGACTTTAACTGGCATATGTTCCGCAACAGGGAAAATTTTACCAAAGAAGCATTTGAAAGAAGAGTGGAATACGGGGATGAAGTGCTGCGCAATTATTACGCTAAGTATATCAACAGCTGGAATAAAGTTGTGGCCGTGGAGCGTAACATAAAAGGCGTAGTAATAAATTCCGTACCCTTAAAAGGGAAATTGGATAAACTTGAGTTCAATGGCAAAGAAGTAAATGTGGTAGATTATAAAACAGGTAATATTGATAATGCCATCTCCAAATTAAAGCCCCCGAACGATAAAGACCCTAACGGTGGCGATTACTGGCGGCAGGCGGTTTTTTATAAGATACTCGTGGATAATTACGAACAGAAGGATTGGAAAGTCATCAGCACGGAATTTGATTTTATAGAACCGGATAAAAAAGCGAATTACCGGAAAGAAAAGATCGTTATTACCCCGCAGGATACCGAAACCGTGAAACAGCAGATCAGCAGTACCTGGGAAAAGATACAGGCGCGGGATTTTTATACCGGCTGCGGAAAAGAAGATTGTCACTGGTGCAATTTTGTAAGAGATAATAAGCTGGCAGTGGCTTTGCACGATATCGAAGAAGCGGGGACCGCAGATTAAGGGATTTTTATGATTTTCTACCGAAGTAAATAATTGAAAGAAGCTATGTTTGCAAATAATCATAATACAAAATGAGGTTCTCTTCAATTTTATATTCTCTTGTATTCATTGCCCTCATAACGATCAGTATGATCAGTGGTTCGGGCTGTGCCCAAATAGGCGCCCCTACCGGCGGTCAAAGAGATACCATCCCACCCAGGCTACTGAAAGCATCTCCCGCCATGAACAGTACTAATTTCAAAGGCAATAAGATCACTTTTACATTCAATGAATACATAAACGTAGATGACATACAAAACAACCTGCTGGTATCGCCTTACCCAAAGGTTAATCCTGTTGTTGATTTTAAATTAAAAACGGTTACGGTTAAACTAAAAGACACTTTACAACCCAATACCACTTATAGCATCAATTTCGGCAATGCCATTAAAGACAATAATGAGAACAACCCGCTAAAAAATTTTACCTATGTTTTTTCTACGGGTAGTACCATTGACTCATTACAGTTAGGCGGCAAGGTTATTATTGCCGAGACAGGTAAGACCGACAGTACTATGTTTGCAATGCTTTACCGCAATGCTGATGACTCTGCCGTTCAAAAAAGAAAACCGGATTATGTTGCAAGGCTTAATGGCGAAGGCAGTTTTACTTTTACCAGCTTATCGCCAGGAAATTATAAACTCTATGCATTAAAAGATGGTGACGGTGGAAAAACCTATAATTCAAAAGCGGAACTATTTGCATTTACAGGTAGCATTTTAAAGATCGGGGCAACCAATGAACCGGTTACGCTCTATGCATCGGCAGAAGAAAAAGATATAAGGAACCTTATTCCGGCCTCCTCTATAAAAGCATCCCTGGCAGATAAAAAATTAAAGTACACCACTTCTGTAGCAACACAAAACCAGGAACTTCCCAATGACCTTGAGATCATCTTTAACAGGCCATTGAAAAAAATGGATCTGTCAAAAATAATATTGACAGACACAAATTACAAACCCATTCCTGCTACCCAACTCAGCATGGATAGCACCCGGAAAAAAATTCTTCTTTCTGTAAAATGGCAGGAGGACACGAAATACAGGCTCATCATCAATAATACAGCGGTCACTGATTCTGCCGGCAACAGCATTGCCAAAACAGATACCATTCGTTTTACCACAAAAAAAGAAACAGACTATGGCAATGTGGTATTACGCTTTACAGGCCTTGATCTTACCAAACACCCGGTATTACAATTCATATCAGGAGAAGAACTAAAGGCAGCTTACCCACTTACTGCAAATGAATGGAACAAAAAAATATTCAGCCCCGGAGAATACGAACTCCGCATTTTACTGGACGATAATAACAACGGCAAATGGGACCCCGGCCATTACTCCAAAAAGATACAACCCGAAAAAGTAATTGTGCTTCCACAGAAATTAAGTATCCGTGCTAATTGGGATAATGAACGCGACATCAAGTTATAAGTCAGCAGCCGGGAGTTCAGCGTATTAAACAAACCTGTGCATTAATAACGCTGACTGCTGATTCCCGACCAAGAACCAAAAACTACTAACTTTACAACATGGTCTTCTCCTCTTCTTTACTGGAAAATGCGGTCAACGAATTTGCCAGGCTACCGGGTATTGGAAAAAAAACGGCGTTACGTTTGGTCCTGCATCTTATTAAACAGGATGCAAATAGCGTTACGCAATTCAGTGATATCATTTCAAAGATGAGGAATGAAATAAAATTCTGCAACCGCTGTCATAATATTTCTGATGCACCTCTTTGTAATATTTGCAGCAATACCATGCGCAAGCAGGAGATGATTTGCGTGGTGGAAAATATCCGGGACGTGATCGCCATAGAAAGCACCCAGCAATTCAATGGCATTTATCATGTGCTGGGAGGTATCATTTCGCCACTCGATGGCATTGGCCCGGAACAGTTAATGATCGATTCACTGGTAGAGCGCATTCACAAAGAAGACATAGAAGAGATCATTTTTGCACTAAGCCCGAACATCCAGGGCGACACCACCATTTATTATATCAGCAGGAAATTAAAGACGTTTCCAATAAAGATCACCACCATTGCAAGGGGTATTGCCTTCGGCGGCGAACTGGAATATGCTGATGAAATGACCCTCGCCAAAAGCATCAGCAACAGGATACCGGTCGAAAATTTTATTGTCTCCGGCAACTGAGTGCCCCTTTTTTCCCGTTCAGTAGTAAAAAAAACGGGTTCAGTTGATTTTACTGACCTCATATTAAAAGTATACCTAATTTTAATCAGAGACTTCACATGACTCGCACTACTAAAAAAACAATCGTATTCTCCCTTCTGGGCCTGTTCGCTATTGCGGCAGGCATAGGATTCTATTTGTATAATAAGGG
>JANYIM010000258.1 GCA_025362055.1 Bacteroidota bacterium | reverse complement strand
GGGTTTAAAAATTACTGCATCGTAAATCCTTCCAAAAACTTGGTTGTAAAATTTCCTTTCCGGAAATCTTCATTACGCATCAATTGCTGGTGAAAGGGTATGGTAGTTTTTACGCCTTCAATTACATATTCGCTCAAAGCCCTGCTCATGGTGCCAATGGCCTCCTCACGGGTTTGGGCAACTGCAATTAGTTTGGCAATCATGCTGTCATAATAAGGAGGAATGACATAACCTGCATAAACATGACTGTCAATACGCACCCCATGCCCGCCCGGTTGATGCAGTACCGTTATTTTACCGGGGCTTGGCCTAAAATCATTATAAGGATCTTCTGCATTGATGCGGCACTCGATGGCGTGCATCTGGGGATAATAATTTTTGCCACTTACTTTTTCACCTGCGGCAATTTTTATCTGTTCCTTGATCAGATCGTAGTTGATTACTTCTTCTGTTACGCAATGTTCTACCTGGATACGGGTATTCATTTCCATGAAATAGAAATTACGGTGCTTGTCTACCAAAAACTCCACCGTACCCACGCTTTCATAATTGATGGCAGCGGCAGCTTTGATGGCCGCATTGCCCATTCTTTCCCGTAGTTCGGGCGTCATGAAAGGTGAAGGTGATTCTTCTACCAGTTTCTGATGACGGCGTTGTATGGAACAATCCCTTTCACTCAAATGACAAACATTGCCATACTGGTCGCCCGCTATCTGTATCTCGATATGACGGGGTTCTTCCACAAATTTTTCTATGTAAATACCATCATTCTTAAAAGATGCAGCAGCTTCTGTTTTGGCGTTATCGAATGCCTTTTCAATCTCACTTTCTTCCCATACTACTCTCATACCTTTTCCACCACCACCTGCAGGTGCTTTTAATATAACGGGATAGCCTACCACTTTTGCAGAAACTTTAGCGTGTGCTACACTTTCCAACAAACCTTCTCCACCCGGAACAACAGGTACCCCCGCTTTGATCATCGTTTCCTTGGCGGTTATTTTATCTCCCATCGAGTTGATCATATCCGGTGTTGGCCCAATGAATTTTATTCCATGATCGCCACAGATCTTTGCGAACTTGCTGTTCTCCGCCAGGAATCCATAACCCGGATGAATGGCATCCGCATTGGTGATCTCGGCTGCAGCCATGATATGCGCCATGTTCAGGTAGCTGTCTGCACTTGCAGGCTTACCGATACAAACCGCTTCATCAGCAAATTTTACATGTAAACTATCTTTATCAGCAGTAGAATACACTGCTACTGTTTTAATGCCCATCTCTCTACAGGTACGTAATATACGAAGTGCAATTTCTCCGCGGTTGGCGATCAGTATTTTTTTGAACATAAATTCAGAATATGGAATGGGCAAATATGGAAATATGCAAATTAACTCGGGTCTACAAGGAATAAGGGCTGATCATACTCCACCGGGCTTGCATCTTCTACCAGCACCTTCACGATCTTACCCTTTATTTCGCTTTCAATTTCGTTGAAGAGTTTCATGGCCTCAATGATACAAACCACTTTACCCGGGGTAACTTCGTCGCCTACGGTGGCGAAGATGGGTTTACCAGGACCGGCCTGGCGGTAAAAAGTACCGATCATCGGACTTTTGATGGTCACCAAATTATCAGCCTTGGGTTCTGCGGTTGTTTTGGCAGCGGCCGGGGGTGTTGATACGGGGGCCGATTGTTGGGCGGGTTGTGCGGCATAAACCGGGGCCGAACTCCCTCCAGCTATTATGTTTTGAACCGGGTCTTTCTTTTGTTTAACAGTGATCTTTACGCCTTCCTCTTCAATCGTGATCTCGCCAATATTTGTTTTGTTGATGAGTTTCACCAACTCCTGGATTTGCTTGATGTCCATGTAAAAAGATTAAGTGGTTAATTTTGATACCGAAACGGGCAGCTAAGATAGTAAATGATTCATCAAATAAGCAAGTATTAAAAATTAAAAAAGTCAAAAAAAGGGCATTTTTTACTAAAAAACATCGAAAATAGCCCCAAAATCAGTAAAATTTGAGCAAAAATGGCCCAAATTAAAAAAGGGATAACAGCTTGACCGTTATCCCTTTTCTGCACCGAATTATACTTATTCCTTTACTCTTTCTACATATTCACCGCTCTTGGTGTTTACCCTTATTAACTCACCTTCATTTACAAACAAAGGAACATTCACCGTGGCCCCGGTTTCTACCGTAGCAGGCTTTAATGTTCTTGTTGCAGTATCGCCCCTCATGCCCGGCTCACTATAGGTAACCAGTAATACTATTTTATCCGGTAACTCAACCCCCATTGGCTGGTCGGTCTCACCATTGATCAATACCGAAACTTCCTGGCCATCCTTTAAAAATTTAGGGGCATCGATCATTGTTTCCGCAACCGTGATCTGCTCAAAGGTCTCAGTGTCCATAAAACTATAACCTGTATCATCTTTATATAGGTACTGGTAAGGCTTTTTCTCTACCCTCACCGGGTGGATGGTCTCGCCGCTATTCCAGGTTAGTTCAATAGTACGATTATTATCAACCCCCTTTAATTTTGCCCAAACCTTGGCGCCCGCACGGGCAGTTTTATTTTGACCAAAATCCACCACTGTATAAAGGCTGCCATCAACTTTGATGATCAGCCCGGAACGCATATCTGCTGTTGTTGCCATGTTGTATTCATTTTTTATGAGGGGGCAAAAGTAAAGCAAAATTTCCGTTTAAATGAAAGAAAAGCAGACTTTGAATCAGGTGAGAAAACGGTTGCCATTGATTATGAAGAATATGTCGATTTTATTTTTTACTTTGTACGGTCAGCCCGGATAACTTCAACACTATAAGGCCGAATTGAACTTTGGAAGACGTACTGTTTAAATTTTTGCAATGGACAGATTTTTACTTTCCCTGCTTTTGTTTTGCGGGTTAATAATATCTTGCAACAAGCAAAGCACTGTATTAACCTCACCGGGTTTTCCGAATGAGGTGGGCGATCACTCCACGTGTATTAATATTATACAATGAAAAAAGGTAAATTTTCGGGCAGAATTTTACTGATCGCTTTCTGCCTGCTGGTTTTTACAGCCTCCTACTCACAAGACCTGTCTGGTTACTGGCAGGGTGAATTCAGGACCGATCAAAGATTTAATGGCAGGCACGTAACTTTTTTTATGAATATGGTCTTAGGGCAAAACGGCCGAAAAATTTTAGGGCGGTTTGCTAATTCTGCATTGGACTTCCCAAATAATCCTGACGTTGTGTACGAGATATCGGGCATAATTGGAAAAAAGGATAAGATACCGTCACATTTGATTCGAAATGAAATATTATATAACAGGTTACCGGGTGAAACGGCCGAATACTTCTTATCTTTTGATCAAATACAATATATTAAAAATGATACCATGGAAGTGTTGCGTGGTTATTGGTCGGCAAACGGGCTTATGTCTCTTCGCAGTGATGGATATGCCGGAGGATTTTGGGTGCGTAAGCTACATAATACCGATTCCCTGGCAAGACATTTCTTAATAGATACCAACGTAACTTATTATACTCCTGTAACAATTGCCAAAGACCCGGTTAGCGTGGTAATACCTGATCTAATGTTAAAAAGAAAAAATATACAACAAGGAGATGTTGTAGTAAAGACAAAGACTATATCCTTGCAACTATATGATAATGGCATTGTTGATGATGATTCGGTAAGTATTTTTTTCAATGGGAAATTACTGCTTAGTCACCAACGGATATCTGAAACACCCATTTTTTTAACCATTGAACTTGATGAGAAGAAACCTAAGAATGAACTCCTGTTGTTCGCAGAGAACCTTGGGAGAATACCTCCAAATACTGCGCTTATTATCGTGACCGCAGGAGATAAACGATTTGAATTATTTTCCAAAGCTGACATGAATGAAAATGCTGTTCTGGTATTTAGATATCAACCGAACTAAAATGAATTATACCATCCTGTCGTCTTTCTTTTAAATTCAAACTGAACTACTACCGTCTTTCGGCTTAACATTCTATTATCAAACAAAAATTTTAGCTTTATCAAAATTTAAAAATTGAAAAAACTATTTTTCACATTCCTGGTTATTTGTTGTTGCAAAACCGGATTTGCCCAGGCAGATACCTCCTTATTATACTTACGTTTCCCCTTTGTGCCGCCTTTTAAGATCACAAAAGTGGCCGATAGCCTTCCCTTTACAAAAGACGACCTGTCGAAAAAGAAAGCCACTATTATTATGGTATTCAGCCCGGATTGCGAGCATTGTCAGCACGAGACAAAGGAACTTATTGCTCATATCGGTCTTTTTAAAAAAGCGCAGATAATCATGGTTTCACCCATCGAATATTCCTACATAAAAAAATTCTACGATGAATATAAAATAGCGGACTATCCTAATATCATTATGGGAAGAGATCCCAGCTATTATTTCGGAACCTTTTTCCATGTACGGTCTTTCCCCGCTATATTTGTTTACGATAAAAAAGGGAATTTTGTAAAAGCGTTTGACGGGAGTTACCCTGTTGAACAGATCGCTGAAGCTTTGTGATCAACGTACAATAACATGAAAAAAATATTCCTCCTTTTTTTTGTACTGGGTAGCAGCATC
>JANYIM010000234.1 GCA_025362055.1 Bacteroidota bacterium | reverse complement strand
AAGTAATATTATCAATACCTATACCCCCGTTCTGGCATTGAATCCATGCGACAATAAGATTACTGTTGAAGATGCATCCACGTTCAATACCGGCGATACCGTTTTAATGATACAGATGAAAGGGGCGGTTATAGATTCTTCTAATACAGCTGCATTTGGTACAATCACTGATTATAAAAATGCAGGCAACTACGAATTCAATTATGTAAAAAGCAAAGCGGGCAATATCATTGAATTAAAAAATATACTCACCAGGCAATACGATATCCCTACCGGGAAAGTTCAGTTGGTAAGGGTGCCTTATTATAACAGTGTTTCAGTAACGTCTACGCTTACCTGCTTACCATGGGATGGAAGTAAAGGGGGCATTTTGGTCTTAAATGCAAGAGACACAGTAAACCTTGCTGCAGATATTGATGTAAGCGGTAATGGCTTCCTGGGTGGAGATGACCCCGTTAGTGTTCCTGCAGTTTTTAATTGCAACGAGAACCAATACTACTATCCTGTAAACCCCGACCTGGCTTCTCAAAAAGGAGAAGGCATTGCCATTATATCTGCAGCCAGGTCATTCGGCAAAGGCGCTTTGGCAAATGGAGGCGGAAGCGGCAACTCACATAATTCGGGCGGTGCAGGCGGCGGTAATATTGGAATTGGCGGAATGGGGGGTTATCAATTTGAAGGTTCTCCCTGCGATGGAACAGTTCCCTTTGATAACAGGGGTGTTAGCGGAAAGTCGCTGACCTACTCCACTGCGTTGAACAAAATATTTTTAGGTGGTGGCGGTGGCGCCGGCCATAGTAACAATCCTGAAGGATTCCAGGCAAAGGGAGGAAATGGCGCCGGCATCATTATGATCCTGGCAGATAAAATAAAAAATAATGCAAGAAAGATCATTGCTGATGGCAATGCCGGTATTTCCTGTGGCCTTACCAATAACGGATGCCATGAAGGCATGGGAGGCGGAGGCGCTGCCGGTACCGTTCTTTTAAAGGTTAATGGGTACATTGATAATGCAACTGTAGAAACCAAGGGAGGCAATGGAGCAAATATGGTTTCAACAGGTAACCTCCGGGTTGGACCCGGCGGCGGCGGCAGTGGCGGGGCCCTTTGGTTAAACAATGCTTCCTTACCCGCCAATGTAACGGTTACGAATACCGGCGGTTCCAACGGTGTTTGCACAGGTTATGCCAATGATCCATGGGGTGCAGCCGCAGGCGCTGCGGGCAGCAATCTTTTCAACCTGGTAGTTCCAGTTGATATCGTACCCTTTCAAAAAAATATCGATTCTGTAAGAATTAAAGACAGTCTTACTTCCTGTTTGCATTATGACCTTAAAGGATTTGGTTATACGAATACCAATCCAATCAGCACCTGGCAATGGTATTTTGGTGATGGGGGAACTGCCGGCACACAAAATACTTCGCATATTTATGGTAGCCCCGGAACCTATACAGTGAAACTGGTGGTCACCGATATCAATGGCTGCAAGGACAGTATCTCCAGGCCACTAACGGTAGCACCTTGTACCGTACCTATCAGCAATATCATCAACACCTATACACCTGTATTGGCCTTAAATCCATGTGATAACAGGATCACAGTAGAAGATGCCTCCACATTCAATACCGGTGATACCGTTTTGATGATACAGATGAAAGGGGCCATCATCGATTCCAGCAATACAGCTGCTTTTGGAACGATCACCGATTATAAGAATTCCGGCAACTACGAATTCAATTATGTAAAAAGCAAGGCGGGCAATGTCATTGAATTACAAAACAAACTGACCAGGCAATATGATATCCCTGTTGGAAAAGTACAGTTGGTAAGAGTGCCTTATTATAATTCGGTTACAGTAACGGGTACGCTTACCTGCCTTCCGTGGGATGGAAACAAGGGAGGCATTTTGGTTTTGAATGTAAGAGATACTGTTAGTATGGCTGGGGATATTGATGTAAGCGGTAAAGGTTTCAAAGGAGCCCCCGGATTTAATGCCCAGAACCAAAC
>JANYIM010000213.1 GCA_025362055.1 Bacteroidota bacterium | reverse complement strand
ATCTTTCCATCTTTTTTATCGTTTCCTGTTTTGGTCACCATTGTGCTTTCTCGGCTTTCCCCCTGAAATGATACTGTTATTTGAGACCATCACAGCTATTCAGAATTATTTGATCCACACCGAAAAAATTGGAAGGCTCGGCATCCTGGATCGGATCTTTAATACCCCATCCAATCACCGTGTACACCACGCAAGCAATCCCGAATATATTGATAAGAATCTTGGTGGCTCACTGATGATATTTGATCATTTGTTTGGAACCTATGTAAAAGAAACAATTACTCCTGTATATGGAATTACGCATAATATCGATACCCATAATCCTATCAACATCCTATTACACGAGTATAAAAATATTAACCGGGGGCTTTTAAAGACCAATAGCCTGCGGGCCGGCATACGCTATTTATTCTCAAAACCTCAATAACAAAAAACGTTCAACCAATTTCTACAACTAAAAAACAATTATCATGACAACAAAGATCCTCAGCATTATCATGCTCGCCGCAATCAGCTTCACAGCCTGCAAAAAAGAAAGCGCTGTAAAACCCGCCACCACCCAGGACAAATTACTGGGCAAATGGAATTTGATCACCGAAGTAACGGATGATTATTACGGAGGCGCCTCGCATCCGCATAACTATCCCTTTGCAGCAGGCGATTACATGGAATTTAAAAGTGACGGGAAAGTAATACAATATAACAGCGGAACATCCATGACCTTTGACTATGGATTGATCGGTGATACACAGGTTTGGTTCATTATCCCGACAAATGTATTTGACATAAGGTCACTGACAGCAACAGACCTCCAGTTGTACAATAAAGATGTTTATTCGCCTACGGAATATTATGAATCTACATTGATATTAAAAAAGTGACCGGCGATATTATCCCCTTTGCTTCATCACTTCATACAAAACAATACCCGTGGCCACAGATACATTCAGCGAATCAAAATCGGCGGCCATGGGTATTTGGAATTGTTCATCGCATATTTTTAACAGTGCCGGGTAAACGCCATGCTCCTCCCCTCCCATCACAATGGCACAGGGTATTGCAAGTTCCATTTCAAAGACTTTTTTGCCGGCCTTCATCTCGCTGGCAAAGACCTTGATGCCATTCAGGTGTAATTCATCCACCGTTTTCATCAAGCTGCTTACCCTGCATACCGCAATTTGTTCCAATGCACCTGCTGAAGTGAGGATGGCATCTTCATTTAAAGCCCCAACTCCTTTATCAGGAATGATGATGGCATGTACGCCAAAACAGAAAGCGCTACGGGCAATACCGCCGATATTCCTGATATCCGTAATGCTGTCAAGTATCAGGAACAAAGGCGTTTCTCCTTTTTCAACAACGAATGAGATCACATCCTGGAGGTCCTGGTACTGCACTTTGGCAATAAGGGCCACACAGCCTTCGTGATTGCTGACATTAAAATTATTCAGTTTCTCAACCGGCACTTTATTAATGGGAATATGATACTGCTCTGCCAGTTTTCGAATTGCCTCAATGGCTTCGCCATGTACGGTAGTTTGCAAATAGATCCTTTCCAGTTGCTTACCGGTTTGCATGGCTTCCATCACGGCCTTTCTGCCGATGACCAATGTATTTTTCTTTGGACGTTGTTGTTGTTGCCTGAAATTTTTCACGGTTCAAAATTAGGTCTAATACCACAAAGAAAAAACCCGAAAGTGCTTCTTCCGGGTTTTTATCAACTAACATAAAGTGTACTAATATCTTTTTACCCTGAACGTACCTTGTATAGGGAATGGATTTTTACTATTGCCGCTCCGGATCACGTTACCACTAAACCTGCCCGTTACATATTCAGTAACACTGCTGTATTCAGTTATAACGATGGTAACGGGTGTGCCAGCCGATAAATAGGATGTTTCACCGATCTCCGTGGGATAAAATTCGAACTGACTGCTGGAATATGTACCCGGTACATTTTCCCCGGGAAAAGTGAAATAGAGTGATTGCTGTTCATTGGTCTTTACCGATTCAATGAAAGTATTGTTTTGTACCGGTGCACTAATGACCGTTGAGCTCATATAATCCGGTAAGAGCCACGTGTAGTGTTCCCCGTTAACGGTAAGTGTAATGTATTGATCGGCGGTATTGGCACAGGTATTTATTTCACCTGCATTGATATTTCCTTCGGTAACATTCAGCTTTACATCATCACTTTGCATGCCGGAGCCATTATCAAAAACGGTTAGCTTAGCTTCTGTATTGGCATTGCTGCATCTTGTAAGATTGATACTAAAACTGCCATCAGAGATCATTGTCCTGCTTAATTTCCCATCCACTACAAGATCCAAAACACCATTGGAAACGGGTTCACCTTTGCAGTTTATTGCTGTTCCGGTAATGGTTGCTTTTACCGTATGAATAGGTACAATGATATTTCCAATATTTACATTATCGGTAAAATGGCCAATAGTTTGCGTGAATACGCTTGTATTGCAAGCGTCGATCACTTTCATTACAAGTACCTCTCCGGCCGGTATTGTAGCAAAGAAATAACCTGACCCATCTGTATATCCATAACGCGTTTCGCCGTTTGGCCTCGTAAAGGAAACTTTTGCAAAAGGCAGTGCGCCACCATCCTGGTCTTTATATTTTGCTTCAAAGTTGATCGTAGGAAATGGCATATCAGCATTCCAAAATGTAAAATGCTTTACAGTGCCGGTATAAGTATCACCCTGTTTAACGGCACTTCCTTCTTCTTTCCATAAACCTGTGTTCTCATTAAAATACCAAAAGGGTATGGTAGCCGGAGCCGTTGATCGCAGTGCTGCTGTTATAGGGAAGTTGAGGGTGGCAGTTCTTCCGGGTGCGATCTGCAGTTTTTCGCCGGAAGTCCCTTCCAATTCCACCACCATCATACCAAAAGATTGTAAACCTCTTTCATTATTATCGGTAGTGATGCCCCTGAGTGCGCCCGGACTATAATCGATAAAACCTTCATCGGAAGGATTTAAAAAGAATGCGGATACTTTTACCGTGCCATTATACGCATTGCCCGATGCTTCATTGATAATACTATTAGAAGAGAACTGTATGGTTCCGCCATTGTTTGCATTGATGTTCCCTCCACTGCTGGAAGAAAAATTTCCAGACACTTGTTTAGGTATCAATTCTATCGCTGCATAATTAACGGAAGACGGGCTCACATGGATGGTCCTGAATGCATTAAAGAAACCGGGTTTCACCACTTTTATCAAACCGGTATTTTCTGGCAGGTTTGCATTGGTAATAATAAATTTTCCGTTGATATCTGTAGTTGAAGAAGCAGCCCCTGCTGTAATGATCGCGCCATTTACTGGTGCGCCGTTATTATCAACTACCCTGCCTTCAACATTACCCAAAACGGTTGTTGAAGGCGTGTTAGTTCCATCATAAGGAAGAGAAATGTCGCTCTTTTTACACGAGTTGATAAAAATTGTACATGCAAATGCTGTAAAGGCAAGAAATAGGGTTTTCCGGCTCATTTTGATTGGGTTTAGGATATTAGGTAGATGGATAACGTTTATTGGGGCCTTTTATTATCGGGTACCTTGAAAACCTATGCCCACACTGCGTGGTTGGGGGTAAATAAAAAACCCTCTCAGTTGGAGAGGGTCGAATTATTTCTACAAAAAACAGCTTCAAGCACTTAGCTACATGGAAGAAGCATACAATGCGGGATGCTTTATATAAGTAAAGGCTTTTTTAATTGAGAAGCCTGCACCCTTGCTGCTATTTTAATCCAAATATCTTTTTCACTTCTTTCACTGCATCTAATTTCTCCCAGGTAAATAATTCAACTTTCTTTTTAACAGATTTGCCATCGGGTGAGGTGAATGTTTTTTCCACCACTTCGTTTTTACGTCCCATATGACCATAAGCAGCCGTTTCGCTGTACATCGGGTTACGTAATTTAAGCCTTTGCTCAATAAAGTATGGACGCATATCAAAGCATGGCATCGCCATTACTTTCTTTGCGATATCACCATCACTCATTTTTACTTTCGATGTTCCATAGGTTACTACGTTGATGCTGGTGGGTTGTGCAACACCAATGGCATACGAAACCTGTACCAGTATCTCATCGCATAAACCCGCGGCCACTAAATTCTTTGCAATATGACGGGTAGCATACGCCGCGCTGCGATCAACCTTACTGGGATCCTTACCGCTGAAAGCGCCTCCGCCATGTGCTCCCTTGCCACCATAGGTATCAACGATTATCTTTCTTCCGGTTAAGCCGGTATCGCCATGAGGCCCGCCGATCACGAACTTGCCGGTTGGGTTAACATGGTACTTGATCTTATTGTTGAATAGATGGGCATACTTGGGATACTTTGCTTTTACCCTTGGTATCACAATATTGATAACGTCTTTTTTTATTTTGGCAAGCATGATATCATCTGCGGCAAAATCATCGTGCTGCGTACTTACAACGATCGCGTCTATGCGCACCGGGCGGTTATTATCATCATACTCCAGCGTTACCTGGCTTTTAGCATCCGGGCGCAGGTATTTTATTTGTTTGTTCTCGCGGCGTATCGCAGCCATTTCAATTAAAATATAATGCGCAAGGTCAAGGGCCAATGGCATATAATTTTCTGTTTCATTGGTGGCATAACCAAACATCATGCCCTGGTCGCCGGCACCCTGTTCTTCTTTTTTCTTCCTGTCAACACCCTGGTTAATATCAGCGCTTTGTTCATGAATGGCTGATAATATCCCGCATGAATTGGCTTCAAACATATACTCACTTACGGTATAGCCTATTTTGCGGATAACACCACGGGCAATTTCCTGTACATCCAGGTAAGCCTTGCTTTTCACTTCGCCGGCCAGGATCACCTGACCTGTTGTGACCAGAGTTTCACAAGCCACTTTGCTGTTGGGGTCAAAGGCCAGGAAATTATCAATCAGCGCATCGCTGATCTGGTCGGCCACTTTATCGGGATGGCCCTCGCTTACAGATTCGGATGTAAATAAATACGACATAATTATTTTTTTAAGAGTGCAAAGATAAGGTTGTAGCATTTAAACACAAAGTCCTCCGGAACTTCCCAGAGGACTCTTAAT
>JANYIM010000161.1 GCA_025362055.1 Bacteroidota bacterium | reverse complement strand
TGTGGGCATTATGAACCTTTTATTTTTCGGACGGCAAAGGTAGGAATTCTCATTCGAAAATGGAAAATTAATACCTGAAAAATCGAATTTTTATTCACATTCATCAAAAAACCGCCCGTAGAGGCACTTTCAGTACTTTTTGGTGCAGAAATCTGTGAGATATAACACAGAAGATCAGGTGTCAACTGCTACTTGCCAACTGAAAACTGCCGACTGGCTTACACCTTCTGCATCCATCCGTGATTATCAGGCTCCTGGCCGTAGCGGATGGCATTTAATTGCTTTTTTAGGGCTGGCGCTGTTTTCCAGCTGTCAACGTCAAATTTCATCACATAATCCTTATATCGTAGTTCCTTTATCAGCGATATCGTAGCGGCTGTTCCGGTGCCAAACACCTCATATAATATACCTGCCTTGTGAGCATCAATGATATCCTCCATACTTAACGGCCTTTCTTCTACATTAAATCCCATTTCTTTTAGCAATGCTATTGTACTATCCCTGGTTACTCCTGCCAATATGGTACCGGATTCAAGTCCCGGAGTGATGGCCGCATTTCCAATGATGAAGAATACATTCATTGTACCGCATTCCTGTACATATTTGTGCTCATACGCATCTGTCCATAAAACCTGGTCGTATCCTATTTTTTTAGCTTCCGCAGTAGCATACATGGCAGCCCCATAATTGCCCGCAGCCTTTGCATAACCCACACCACCAGGTACTGCCCGCACATATTTTTCTTCTACATAGATACGCATGGGAGCGCTGTAGTAAGGGCCCGTAGGGCTTAGTATGATCATGAACTTATATTTTTCACTGGGCCGCACACCGATCATTTCATCACTGCTGAACATAAATGGACGGATGTATAAGGAATGATCTTCCAGTTGGGGGATCCAGTTCTTATCCAATTCAATTAACATGCGCATGCCTTCCATAAAAAGTTCTTCAGGTACCTGTGGCATCTGCATCCTTTCTGCAGAAACATTAAATCGTTTGAAATTATCCAATGGCCTGAAAATATATGCATCCCCGGCTGCATTCTTATAAGCTTTAATGCCCTCAAAGATCGCCTGGCCATAATGCAAAGCCGCCACAGAAGGGGCAAGTAATAAGGGTTGATAAGGTTTTATTTCAGCATTCTTCCATTCACCATCTTCATAATCCACTTCCAGCATATGGTCGGTAAAGTATTTCCCGAACGGTATATTTTCGAGATTGATATCCTTCAGTTTACTGCGTTCAACTTTGGTAATATTTATATCGGCAGCTGCAATCATAATCGTTAATTTTACAACAAAGAAACGAAAAAAGAAGACTATAATACACCGTTTTATGAGTTTAAATAATATTCAGATCCCGGCCATTGTACTACAGGACCTTTACAGGAATTCATTGACAGGCCAACAGACAGAAAATGTGCTTTTGAGCGGAACTACGGCAGAAAAATATGCTTTCTTAGGAGACAACCAGCAACGCATTACGATCATTGTTAATGCTGCACCAGCGATGTATCTTCCGGATGATGAATTGAATTTTTTATTAGGTATTTTGGCTGCCTGTAAACTCACCATGGCAGATGTGGCCTTATTGAACTGCGCAAAAAATCCTTCGCTTAATTATACCGGGATCAGAGAACAATTTTCTGCAGAAAAAATATTTTTATTTGGCATTGAACCAGCCACAATAGGGCTACCCCTGCAGTTTCCTTATTACCAGGTTCAAAAATATAATGACCAGGTTTATCTTTCATCGCCTGCTTTAAAAATCCTGGAAAATAATAAGGCCGAGAAAACAAAATTGTGGGCCTGTTTAAAGCAAATATTCTCGATCTGATAATTTTAAAACCCTGTATTGAATGAACACCCTCATTTTTGCCACCAATAACCAACACAAGGTAGATGAGATGCGTTCTGTATTGCAGGGAAGTTTCGATATTCTCTCACTAAAAGAAGCAGGAATAGATATTGATATTCCCGAACCCCACGCAACACTGGAAGCCAACGCTACAGAAAAATCGAGAACAATATTTGAGCTTACCAATAAGGATTGTTTCAGTGAAGATACCGGTCTTGAGGTAGCCGCCTTAAATGGTGAACCCGGCGTGAAAAGTGCGAGGTATGCAGCAGATGACAGGCGCTTTGAAGATAATATTGATAAATTACTTTTTAATTTACAAGGCATTACTAACAGGAAGGCACGGTTTAGAACAATATTGTCACTGATACTGGAAGGCAAAGAATACCTATTTGAAGGCATTTGCCCGGGTAACATCATAATAACAAGAACCGGGAGCAAGGGTTTTGGTTACGATCCCATCTTTGTTCCCGATGGTAGTGAAAAAACTTTTGCAGAAATGGATATGCCTGAAAAGAACAAATTCAGCCATCGTCAAAAAGCAATGGAAAAACTGCTCAGCTTTTTAAAAAAATAACATGTCAAGAACCAGGATCGAATTACCGGAACGTTTTATTGCTGCGATCAATATCCCGGTACGCATTACTGATATCAACTATGGCAACCATGTTGGCAATGATGCATTCGTTGCTATCATCCATGAAGCACGCATGCAATGGCTGCAACAATATGGTTATACCGAATTGCAGCTGGAAGGTATCGGATTGATCATGGCTGACCTTTCAGTATCATTTAAAAATGAATCGGTTTATGGTGATGTCATAGAAGTGAAGATCGCCATCGGCGAGTTGTCCAGGGTAAGTTTCGAATTATACTACCTGCTATCTGCAAAAAGAAATAATGCGGTTATAATATTGGCAAATGCTAAAACAGGAATGGTTTGTTATGATTATGCCGCAAAGAAAGTAACCGCTGTTCCCGAAAAACTAAAGGCAATTTTAAATTCCTAATCTTCATTCCATATTTTCCAGCTTTCATCCGCCTGTATCAAAAGCATTTCATAGCCGTTTTGAATAGTTGCTCCCTGCCCGGCCCCTTTTTGCAGGAACAATGTTTTTTCCGGATTATAGATGAGATCAAATAAATGATGCTTTGCTGTTAAATATTGATACGGTATATCCGGGCATTCAGTAACATTAGGAAAGGTACCCAGTGGTGTGGTATTAATGATCAATTGGCTTTGGGTAATGATGGCTTCATTCAGATCTGCATAGGTCAGGGTTGATCCGTTGTGAAGCTGTCTGCTAACAAGTTTATAGGGGATATTTAATTTTTTCAATACAAATTGAACTGCCGCTGCAGCTCCGCCGGTTCCTAATATCAATGCATTGCGGTGATGAGGTTTTAACTGAGGTAAAAGAGATCGTTCAAATCCTGTGATATCAGTATTATATCCGGTTATTTTCCCATCATTTATCTTAATACAATTACAAGCTTTTAATCCTGCGGGAATATTTGTTGAATCATCAAGATACGTCAACACAGCTCGTTTATAAGGTATCGTAATATTCAAACCTAACAGGCCGGGGTTTTGCTTAAGGAGATCTTTTAAGTCATTGATAGATGGGATCGGCCAGGATTCGTAACGGCAATCCTTAATTCCTTTCTGTTGAAATTTTCCGGTGAAATATTTTTGGGAAAAAGAATGAGACAATGGATATCCTATGACACCATACAGTTTCATCAGGCTTCTTTTTTATCTAAATACAAAAAGAAAGTATCGCCACGTAACCCAATACGCATCGCTTCCAATGGAATAACTTCAGTTGGAGCGATATTGCCAAGGTTTACATTGCATCCTATCAATTCCAAAAAGTAAAGTTGCTGTGCCTTTTGCGGCGCTTCCCAGATAATTTTCTCTTCGGGGATCTGCGTAAGGATCTCCTGCACCAATCCCTCCCGTACTTCACCTGTGCCCCTGTAAATACCTACATTACCCGCTTCCCTGGCCTCTGCGATCACATAAGTGGAACCTGCCAGTAATTCGGCTTTCATTAATTCTATCCATTTGTAAGGAGGGAGAATATGTGCCGCATCCTTACTTCCTACCTCACTTAGTACGGTTCCGTATTTGGTCAGTTTTTCTATATAACCGCATTTCTCTGCATGGGGTATATTGATGGAACCGTCGCTGACCTCCATATAACTCACACCAAATTCCTTACATACATTAATATAATCTTCAAATTGATTGCGGATCAAAAAAGCTTCAAATAAAGTGCCCCCAAAATAAACAGGCATATCATAAGAACGATACACTTCCAGTTTTTCTTTCAGGTTAGGTGTTACAAACGAGGTTCCGAATCCAAGTTTCACAATATCTACATGTGGATGGGAAACACTCATAAAATTCTTCGCTTCCTGCGTACTAAGCCCTTTATCCATTACCATTGTAATACCATGATCCCGAGGTTTCTTATTGCGTTCGGGAATTTGAGAAAGATTAAAGTTCATTTTAATTTATTTAAGATTGCAAAGATAACCCCTGTGTTGCAAAAGCGCTAATGTAAATAAACCAGTAAGGTTTGCAGGGAAGGCTACTTATTAAATGGATTTTCGTTTCTTAAACCGGGCAATGATATCAACCACCTGCTGGTTTTGCAGAATAGACGGGTTCAGTTCAATGAATTTTTTGATCAGCTTTGGATTTCTTTCCATGCCTTCTTCCAATTGCAATAATGCTTCTTTGGATCGGCCCATGGCATACAGAACAATACTTTTATAGAAAAGAAATATGGGCTTGCCATCTGTTTGTTCAAATGCAAAGCCTGCGTATTCCAACGCTTCTTCAAATAATTCTGCCTTATAAAGGCATTTCAGTAATTCGATCCAGCCGTTCAGGTTTTTTGGCCGCACCCGCACCACGTTACCAAAATAAGTGATCGCATCTTCCAGTTTGTTAAGTTCTACAAAACACTGGCCCATGGCCAGGTTATACTCGGGTTGCAGCCTGTGTATACGCATGGCCACTTCCAGGCTTTTGATAGCCCTGTCCCAAATACCTTCATTCATGTAAGTACAGGCGATCTTGTAATGCAACTGGCTGTCATCATGGTTTAAATGGCTGGCTTTCCTGTAATTAAAACGTGCCTGTGCATAATTACCCATTTTATCATAGCTATGACCGATGGCTTCATAAATAACGTCTTCCGGCCGGGCCAGTTCCAATACTTTTTCCAGAACGTCAACTGCATCTTTGTATTTACGTAAGCGAATGAATGCATCCCCCATATTACGCCATGCATAATCAAATTTTTCATCAATGGCAACGGCATATTGGTAAGCATCAATCGCTTTCTCATATAGCTTGATGCCCTGGTAAGCGGCAGCAAGATTGAACCATGCAAGCTCATTAAAAGGAAAATCCTCAATTATTTTCTGGTGTAATTTTATACCTTCTTCATTGCGCCCGGTAAAGTCTGTCCAGAAGCAAATTTTATACAATGCCTCTTCGTTATTGGGCTCCTGCTCCAGGATCATTTTAAGGCAATCAAATACTTTTTCAAAATTCTCGTAATCATCATATACATCTGCCAGTTCAAAAAGGAGGTCGATTTTTTCCTCTCCTTCAAAATAATCAATGGCTGCTTCCAGCACTATAGCTGCTTTTTCCTGTTGGTCAAGGGCCAGGTAGGCATCAGTTTTTAAAATGTAAAGATTGGTATCCTTACTATCCAGCAATTCTGCCTGTTCTAAAATGTGAAGGGCTTCTTTATAACGGCGTAAAGCGATCAGAAGATCTGCTTTTTTTAAAAGCAATACTGCGGAATAGGGATACTGACGAATGCCGTACTCAGCCGCTTCCAAAGCCTCGGCTAATTGTTCTTTTTCATCAAAATAATCTATGATACGTTCAAATGAATCTTCTTCAATGAAGGAGTTGCTTTTGCCGGTTTTGAGATTATCAAACTGTTGCAATAACTCTCTTAATTCATCCCGGTCCTGGCGGTAAGGATATTTACTCATTCGCTATAGGTTATTGTAAATTAGCAACTTTTGAAGAAATATACAAGTTTTAGTAACCTTTTTTAAACAGAAACGTTAAAATAAAGCTAAAAGAATGTATGAACGGTTGATAAATACCGAAAAAAAATCGATATATTTGTAACGAAAATTAACACCAATGAAGAAAATAACCAAAATATTGCTGGTACTGGGTTTGTGCTCAGGCATCGCTTTAAGTACTTTGGCGGATGGAGGCATTGGCAGAAAGAGCAGGAACAAAGTGGGGCTAAATATTGCTACCCCTTCTACTTTAAGAAACGCTATTTTCATAAACCTTAGATCGGGTTTAAAGTACACCGGAAGTTTACTGTCTGCACCACAATCTAACGGTAGCTTCATGTTCAGTAACACACTGATCACTTACCAGAAAGGAAATACTGTATATATCGTTCCTTATAAGCATGTAATAAGTATGCCAGACGTAAAACCTGGTTACACAGGAATGAAAATCATCATCAGACCTCATTAAAATTGCAACCCTTTCTATTGAAAGGGTTTTTAATTATCCTTCTTTTCGGGCTTCCCTTTTTTCAATTGCTGACTTTCTTCATAAGTCATTACGCGGTAACCCGATTTCGGGAAATCAAATTTAGATACCAGTACAGGGTCAAAGCTGATCTTACTCAATGTATATTTTATTTTCATTTTACCTGATTCGATCTCATATTCCATTGCCAGGCCAGGAAGGTTGGAAAAGGTTGGATCATACTCTTTGTTGGCAACAGCCAGTTCGGGAGCATAATAAACAATAAAAGACCTTCCATCTGTCATTTCCGCAATGGCTTTTTTACAAATAAATCCCGCGATCGTTTTTGTTTCGTCGTCCTTAAGATCAAACTTAATATTGTTATACAGCTTATTTTTTGTTTTCCAGTCTTCCCTGGTAAGTGTGATCATCAATTTTTGTCCGCTAAACTCCTTTAAAATTACTGCCTTGCCCGATTTGGCATCATGAATATTGGCCTCATTGCCTAAAGGGCTTATCATATCAGTACGGCTGCTGCTTCCCTTTAAGTAAACAGTAGTACTTGCACCATCGAGGGCATCGCCTTTTTGTGGGGCCGTATTACCAGATTGTATCGCCATATCATACACAATAGTACCCTCAGAGATCGTCTTTTGAGCGGTTACTGCATATCCAGCCAGTAAACTGATCATTACCCCTATTATCCTTATCTTTTTCATTGTTCCCATTCGTATATTAAAGGTAATAAAATCCCGTGCCAAAGATCCCCGGTCGCACATAAAAAAGGCCTGCAACGATCAAAATACGTTGCAGGCACTATAATTTTAACTATTCCTTTTACCGTTTGTTATTCTTATTCTTCAGTTCCTGTAGTTTTTTATTGCTTTCCTGCATGGCCTGCATGCGTTCCTGCAGCTTGCTTTGTTTAACAGGTTTTTTCCGATTTTCTTCGATCTGCGCCAGTATTTTTTCGTGATCGATGATATACTTCTGGATAACTATCTGGAGTATCAATGTAATAGAGTTGGAAACCGTATAATACCAGGTTAAAGCGGCAGGTAAACGGTTAAACACACCCAGCAACAGCACAGGAAAAATGTATGGCATATACTTCATCACAGGATTGCTGTTGTCCTGCATCTGGCTCATACTGTAAATAGAGATCAGTAAACTTGTAACCACCGCCGTTAGTGTAAATAAACTTATATGGTCGCCGTATAAGGGAATAGAAAATGGTAACTGGTAGATCGAATCATAAGCAGCCAGGTCCTTTGCCCATAAAAAACTCTGGCCCCTTAATGCAATATTGGCCTGGAAGAAATAATAAAGTGACATAAAGATCGGTATCTGCAGCAATGCCGGTAAACAACCACCCAAAGGGCTTACGCCGGCCGATTTCCAAAGTTTCATCTGATCCATGCTGAAAGCCTGCTTATCATCACCATGCTTTGCTTTCAGTTTATCGATCTCTGGTTTCAATGCTTTCATCTTTGCACCACTCACATAACTTTTATATAAGATCGGCGAAGTGATCAGCCTGATCAACAAGGTCAGTAAGAAGATCACCAACCCATAACTGGCTACATGGCCCCTGATAAAATCCCAGACGGGTAAAAGAAAATGACGATTGATATATTTTACAAATGAAAAAGGTCCGCTACCATAAGTAGTTATCTGGTGCATATTGTTATTATACTTATCCAGGATATTATAATCATTAGGGCCATAATACAACTGCAAAGCCGTATTGGTTGCACTTGTTGGCGGAAGTGATATCCTGCA
>JANYIM010000148.1 GCA_025362055.1 Bacteroidota bacterium | reverse complement strand
CTTCCACGATGCCTTTTGCCTCTGGCACATTTGGCTTTTTTATCCTGAGCCCATTACCGATGAATTTTAAACAAGCTCCCGCATAAGGCAATTGCAGTAAAAAGTTCAACCCGCCTTTAACCGCATAAAGTCCTGATACCTGCGGCGTCCTGTCGGGGTTTATGATCTGCAGCCCGCAGGCCGAATAAGCCGAATTTTTAAAGTCCAGGTAACATTTACTGATAGAGTTATCTTCAATGACCGTATCAGAATTCAATAATAACAGGGCATCCCCGGTAGATCGCCGTATCCCTGCATTATTGGCCCTGGCAAATCCTGTATTATAACCCATTTGTATAAATCTTACAGCCGGAAAGTTTTTTTGTACAAGCGATTCCATATCATCACCCGAATCATTATCAACAACAATAACCTCAAATTCAATTCCTGTGGTATTTGCAAATATGCTTTGCAAACAATTTCTTGTAAGCTCCGGGGTTTTATAATTAACTATGATGATCGAAAGATCCATATTTGATTGATCCGTTTCAGAATTATCACAAAGCTCTGAGGACCGGTTTCTTTACAATTTTTTTAAACCACAAAAATAATTGCCTGGTAAAGCCATTACTATCAATAAATATTGCTACCCTGATAGAAAAAATATAGACGGCCTGGTTGTTCTTTTGTGACAATAGCTGCAATTTTTGGCTGCATTCCTTTACAAAATCACTTACTTTTTTATTATCCCTGTCTTTTAACGGGATCCGCAGCATACGATGCGACAACCCTTTGCAATAGTTTGTGATAAACCCGGCAGCAAAATTTTCAAATACCTCCTGGTAATCGGGATGCGTTTCTTTCACTCTTTTTAAATAGTCAATATAGTGAAAAAATGATGTTTGCAGCATCCTGTCATTAGCCTTTGCAGTAGCGCTTTGGTGAAGCCTGAAATCAAAACAGTTTTTTGACGAAGTTGCCTTATAGGATATCCCGGTTAAGGTTTGCCAAAGTTCAAAATCAGCATACAAAAAATATGGGTACACCGGTATCCCTCCTATTCTTTTGTAATCGCTAGCCCGCATCAAAAAGCCCGTTCCCATTATGTCAACCGAATTAGTGAGTATTGTTTTTAAGAATGCTTTGCCATCTTCTATTTGGGCCATAGGCCTGCACGGTCTTACTATAGCCCCGTTTTCATCAATGTAATTAAAATGCGTTTGATACAAACTTGCAGAGGGGTGCTTGCCGATCAGTGCATTCATTTCTGCCAGGTAACCAGGCTTCAATACATCATCATGGCCGATCAGTGTTATATATTCATAAGTAGGGACCGTGTTCGCCCTGGCCCAGTTTTTTTCTATAGGTAAAAGCATTGTACTCGGATGAATAATGATCTTATCATTTTGCAAGCTTTCTATCCATTCTTTCGTACCATCATCGCTGCAGTTGTCTAATACAAGCAGGTTGAATGCTTCATAACGCTGGCTCAAAATGCTGTTAACACATTCTTTTACATATTCGCCACCATTATGTACCGGCAATATAATACTGATCTTATTCACTCTTTTTAAAGTACCGTTTTTTTATTTCAAGTAGTAATTCAAACAGGTTAGGGAAATAGATAGCGATATAATATTTAAATCTCCATTTCCTTATATAAGGTATCTTAAATATTTTAGTAAAGGTTTCGTTGAATGAAGCGAGGTTTAGCTTTCCAGACTTCAAATATTTTCTTGTTGAAATGGCATAGCCTACAAAACTTCTCCCCATAAATACTTCCATTTTCCGCTTTATATCACTCCAGTCTTTCCGGTTTGCTAATCTTGTTTCAACCCAATCATGAAAACCTCCTGCAGCAGTATAAAATGCCGAGTAATTGTCATTCATGGTATAGCCATAATTAGTTCCGTGTAAATCCTGGCAACCCAGGGAAGTATTTACATACACGGCGCCATCATAGGAACAGGTAAGAAGCGTGTAACATATATCACCTAAAAAAGGGGATCCGTAGTTGGGTACTCCCCCAATTTTTTGAAGAATTTCCTTTCTTACAACACCCATTGACCAAAGCATGTAATTACTTATTTTCTTATCAAAAAAAAGGGTAGGAAAATCGGCG
>JANYIM010000085.1 GCA_025362055.1 Bacteroidota bacterium | reverse complement strand
GCAGCATTAGGCATGAACACTGCAGAACAACAACATAAATTTGGTTTCCTACTTGGCGCATTTGAATATGGTGCACCACCTCATGGTGGTATTGCCTTTGGCTTCGACAGGCTTTGTAGCATTCTCGGTGGCAGCGAAAGCATCAGGGATTTTATTGCCTTTCCTAAAAACAATTCCGGAAGAGACGTTATGCTGGATGCGCCTGCAAGTATTGATGACAAACAGTTTGAGGAATTACAGCTAAAGCTGAACCTTAAATAAATATCCGCTATGCCGGTAAAATGGAAAATATTCAAGGCGATCAATATTATTAATTGGGTATTGATCTTTCCGGTCATAGTGCTCATGTCATTCTATTATTCCATCCACCTTACCAATGTTGGGCCCCAATTATTTCATATCGCTTTTTTTGTTTTTTTGTTTTTGATGCTGATATTGTTGGTCAACAGCATTTATCACTTCGCTAAAACAGGAGCAATTGCAAGGATAAATGAACACTCCATAAATTTCAATAAAACTACCTCAACACTGTTTTTTATCTTTTCCATGTTGAGCCTTCTTTTATTAACCGCATTTTTTATTTACGGTATAGAAGAAGAATTTTTCAATTCCAGGGAGAGAAATACTGATAATACCGGCAAATATGTTTTATTGTACTTCCTTACGGTTATTATTATCAATACTTATATTGCCGTTCTGCAAATACAATTGTTGAAACTTGCTTCAAAAAGAAAAACAGAAGCATTGGGCAATATGATCGATATCATTGGTAAAAAAGGCGATCAATATTGAGTTAGCCGGATCAGGCCCGGCCTGAAAATAGTTCTTCCTTAACACAATTCTTCTTATCTTTTCATTTCAAAAATTATTTCCAGGTATGAAATTTTACAGGCTCCTATTCATTATAACGATCTCCACAGTCTTTATCTCTTGCAGCAAATCCGATTCGGGTACTGCTGTTGTAAGTCCTGCTGCAATAACAACGGCAGATGTCGCTTACGGTACAGACGCGCAACAAAAAATGGATATTTATCTACCTGCCAACAGAAGTATTACCACTACCAAAGTATTGATATTGATACATGGCGGCGGCTGGACCTCAGGTGATAAAACTGATTTCAACACGAGCATGGATACACTTAAGAGCAGGCTGCCCGGTTATGCAATTTTTAATCTTAACTACCGGCTGGCAACATTACCTGCTACCAATGTGTTCCCTGCACAGGAACTCGATACAAAGGCTGCGATAGAATTTATTTATAATAACCGGGCGACCTACCTGGTCAGCGACAAATTTGTTTTATTAGGCACAAGCGCAGGCGGCCATCTTGCTTTATTACATGCTTACAAATACCATGCTCCGGTTAACATAAAAGCCGTGGTTGATTTTTTTGGCCCAACAGATATGGTCGATATGTATAATAATCCCGGCAGTTATCCTGCAATTGGTATTGCAGCTTTACTCAGTGGTACCCCTACTACAAACCTAACACTGTACCAACAATCAAGCCCTTTAACTTTTACCAATGCAACAAGTTGTCCTACTATAATTTTGCAAGGAGGAGCAGATCCGTTGGTTAACCCTACAACACAATCCCTTGCACTAAAAAATAAATTAATAACAGCAGGTGTGGTGAATCAATATGTTTTTTATCCGACTGGCGGGCATGGGAATTGGGATATTCCCACTTATACCGATGCATATAGTAAGATCCAGGCATTTTTAACCATCAATGTTCCATAAAAAATTATCTTTAAGTATGAGATTTTACAGGCCGTTTTTAATTTTATTGATCAGCGCAACAATTATTTCCTGTAAAAAAACAGATAGCACAGCTGTGCTCAGTACCGTTTCTGCAAAAACACTGCTCAATGTTGCCTATGGTGTTGATGCCAACCAGGTAATGGATATTTATTTACCGGCAGACAGGAGATCAGATAGTACCAGGGTAATGGTGTTGATCCACGGTGGAGGATGGACATCAGGTGATAAAGCTGATTTTGCTGTTGCAATTGATACATTAAAGAAAAGGCTTCCGGACTATGCATTCTTTAATATTAATTATCGCTTATCAACCGGCACTTCCAATATTTTTCCAACACAGGAAACAGATGTACAGGCAGCCGTGAGGTATATCTATGGCAAGGCAAGTGATTACCAGGTAAGCAACAACAAATTTGTTTTGTTGGGAGCAAGCGCCGGCGGTCATCTTGCCATGTTACAGGGTTATAAAGATTCTATTCCTGTAAAACCCGAAGCGATCGTTTCATTCTTCGGGCCCTCCGATCTGATGGATATGTATTATAATCCTGTTGGTGGCAATTTCTCTTTATCGATAGCACTGGCACAGGCCATCGGTAAAACACCCATACAGAATTCTTTAATTTATTCAAGCTCAAGCCCGGTCAATTTTATCAATGGCGGGTCTCCACCTACCATTTTATTGCATGGTGGCCTTGATCCATTGGTCAGTCCTTCTCAATCTGTTGCAGTGTCAACCAAATTGTCTTTCTTTAATATTATCAATCAGTATGTATTCTACCCAACGGGTGGCCATGGAAATTGGGACACCCCCACTTATACCGACGCATATAATAATATACAGGCATTTTTAATTGCCAATGTTCACTAAATATTTATTCGCCGGATGCAATTGAACTGGACATTAAAAAGGTTTGAAGAACTTAGCCCGGCAGAACTATACGCCATTCACCGCCTTCGGAACGAGGTTTTTGTAGTAGAGCAAAACTGTGTTTACCAGGATGCAGATGATAAAGACCAGCCTTCCTGGCATCTCTGCGGCTGGAACCTTGATGAACTCGTTGCTTATTCCCGTATCATTCCCCCCGGCCTTGTATATGAAGAATGTAGTGTAGGCCGTGTAGTTAGTTCACCTGCATATAGGAAAACGGGTGCAGGAAGAGAACTAATGAAAACAAGTATCGAAAAGGCTTGTAGCTTGTTCAGCACTACTACTATAAAGATCGGAGCCCAGCTATACCTTCAAAAATTCTATGGATCATTGGGTTTTGTACAATGCAGCGAACAATACCTGGAGGATGGCATCCCCCATATTGCCATGATTTTACACAAATAATTCCCCTTTTTCAGACAATATTGAGGCAGTTTATCCGTTTTATCAAGGTTGAACCTATGATTTTTACCGGTAATAAAAACAGGTAATAAAAACAGGTGAAACATATCCTGTTTGATCAGGAATGAAAAATCCGATTTCCGATGAAACCACGTTTACACAACTTTGTTGGTAAAACTTTATTTGTACTACTGATCTGTATTTCCTCTCTCAAAAGGTCATATTCCCAGGCATTTTTATTTGGTAATGATAAATTCAAAGTAGAGACCGGTATCAACTTTGGTCCAAGTTTCTTTTTAGGCGACCTGGGTGGTCACCGGGGTAAGGGTACTAATTTTTTAAAAGACCTTAACCTCGATCTCACAAAAATGATGAAAGGCGCTTTCATCACTGTATATCCCAATAGTTGGTTAGGGTTCAGGGTTGCTGCTGATATCACCTACCTGGAAGGCAGAGACGATATTATTAATACCACGGGTATTGATGAATTGTGGCGGAAACAACGTAACCTCGATTTCAAGACGACAGTAATAGAAGCATATGGGTGCATAGAAGTATTTCCAACGATGTTCTTTAACAAGAATACTGAATTTGAACCAAGATTAAGGCCTTATGGCCTTGCAGGGATCGGGATATTTCACTTTAATCCAAAAGGTTCATTGACCGATGCCAATGGAAACAAGACCTGGTATAATTTACAACCCCTGCGTACTGAAGGTGAAGGGATGGCTGAATATCCGAATAGCAAGCCTTACAAATTAACGCAAATGAACATTCCGATGGGTGGAGGTATAAAATATTATTTATCAGACAGGATCAATATCAGTATGGAAGTATTGTACAGGAAAACATTTACCGACTATATTGATGATGTAAGCAAAACCTATGTTGATCCCAAGTATTTTGTAAAATATTTATCCGGGCAAAATGCAGCGATCGCAGCGAAGATATACGACAAGACCATTCCCATTATTTTCCCGGGTATGACCAGGTGGCCCGAGGGTACGCAGAGAGGTGATAAGAAAAATGGTGATGCTTATTTTTCTGTAATGGCAAGGATCGGTGTAAGATTAGGGCAAATTGAAGCAAGCTCATTTGCAAAGCGGGCAGCAAGGCAAACAAGGTGCCCCTCGGTTTATTAAAAGTAAGAACAATGAATAATAATTTACAATTAAATCCACTGGCATTCAAAGCAGTGCTGTTTATAACCTGCCTGTTATTGGTATTGCATTATACAAACCAATGACCAGGCAATAAAATCATTTTTAACTAATAAAATGCAGTGTGATCCAATAGAAGTTAACCCCCGAGGATAGCTATGAATATTTTGATATTCGCAGATTAACCCCTGAAACCACATTCTTTAAAAGATTTCGTTGACATCCATTGCATTTTTTAAAAAAGATCCATGTTTATGAGGCATGGATTTTTTTATGTTGCGGAGCGATGTATAAATAAAGAGGATTATAAGTTAGAGGAATTACTTAATTTTCAATTCACTTTTTAGAAACTCCGCCGTGAAGCTTTCTTTTACCCGCACCAGCTCTTCAGGCAACCCTGCAAAAAGGATCCTTCCGCCACCATCTCCACCCTCTGGTCCGATATCAATAATATGATCCGCTACTTTTATTACGTCCATATTATGTTCTATTACCAGGACGGTATTACCCCTGTCAACTAATTTATTCAATACATCCAGCAAATGCTGTATATCCTGAAAATGAAGCCCGGTAGTAGGTTCATCCAATATGTAAAATGTTTTTCCCGTATCTTTCTTTCCCAGTTCTGTGGAAAGTTTTACCCTTTGCGCTTCACCACCACTAAGCGTAACCGCACTTTGCCCCAGGGTGATATATCCCAATCCCACTTCCTGCAATACCTTTATTTTACGGTAGATATAAGGCACTGCCTGGAAAAATTCAACTGCTTCGTCAACGGTCATATTCAGTACATCACTAATGGACTTCCCTTTGTACCGGATCTCCAGTGTTTCCCTGTTATAACGTTTACCGTTACACTTTTCGCAATGCACATATACATCAGGTAAAAAATTCATTTCAATTACCCGCATTCCACCGCCTTCGCACACATCACACCTGCCGCTTTTTACATTGAAAGAAAAACGGCCTGCGGTATAACCACGGATCTTCGCTTCGGGAACGGCAGCAAACAACGTTCTGATATCCGTGAAGAAACCACAATAGGTTGCCGGATTACTCCGCGGAGTTCTGCCAATAGGGCTCTGGTCAATCTCAATTACCTTATCAATATTTTCCAATCCCTTGATATTTTTATATTCCAGCGGGTTCATTTTGGAATTATAACAAAACTTGCTCATCAACGGATACAAGGTTTCATTGATCAAAGTCGATTTGCCACTTCCGCTTACCCCAGTGATCAATATCAATTCTCCCAATGGGAACTTTACATTCACCCCTTTCAGGTTATTGCCACTCACGCCGTTCAGTTCTATGAATTTCCCATTACCCTTTCGCCTTTGATCGGGAATTTTGATAGATTTTGTCCCTAATAAATATTGGGCAGTTTCAGATCCGGAATGCAACACTTCCTCCGCTGTTCCCTGCACTACGATCTTACCCCCATGCATACCCGCTTTTGGGCCAATATCTACCAGGTAATCTGCCGCAAGCATAATATCCTTGTCATGTTCTACTACCAATACGCTATTGCCAATATCCCGCAGGTGTTGCAATGCGCTGATCAATCGTTGGTTATCCCGCTGGTGCAGCCCAATGCTCGGTTCATCTAAAATATAGGTGATGCCTTGTAACTGTGAACCGATTTGTGTAGCCAGTCTTATCCGCTGCGATTCTCCACCACTAAGGGTTTTAGAAGGGCGGCTTAAAGAAAGATAAGTAAGTCCAACGTCCAGCAAGAATTGTAAACGTTCCCTGATCTCTTTCAGCAGGTCTTTTGCAATGGCATTTTGCTTATCATTCAACCGCAGTTCAATCCCATCGAACCATGCAGCAAGGTTATCAAGATTCATCTTACTCAATTCTGCGATATTTCTATTATCTACTTTAAACCAAAGGCTTTCTTTTTTTAACCGGGTTCCGTTACAGGAATCACAGGTTTTAAGTTCCATGAATTTTTCTACCCATTCTCTTAATACATCCGTGCTTTGTGTGGAAGAGAACCATCGCTTAAGCATAGGAACGATCCCTTCATAACTACCCGTATATACTTCCGGGATGGTTTCGTCACTGAGGTTCATTTCAAGGTTCGGATTTATCTGCTGATCTCCAAATAAAAGCAGGTCAAGCTGCGCTTTAGGCAGGTCACGTATGGGTTTATCTAAATTGATCTTATGCTTTTTCGCAAATAAAACAACTTGTTGAAAAACACTGGCATCCCGTTCTTCACCTAATGGCGCTATCCCGCCTTCTTTTACTCCCTTTGTTTTATCTGGCAGTACTGCTTCCATATTAATGGTATAAACATTACCCAACCCTTTACACACGGGGCATGCACCATAGGGAGAATTAAATGAAAATGCATTGGGCGAGGGTTCTTCATAGCTGATGCTTGTATCCTCGCACATTAATTGTTTGCTATATTGTACTACTTTCTGCTCCTCATTGATCAAAAGAAACATCAGGTCTTTTCCAACCTGCAATGTTTTTTGAACACTCTGGCTCAATCGTACTTTCATGTCTTCTGTTACGGTTAAACGATCAACCACCACTTCTATATCATGTATCTTATAGCGGTCAACCTGCATACGTGGAGTAAGATCCATCACATCACCATCGATCCTTACTTTTAAATACCCTTTCTTACGTATGTCTTCAAATAATTCACGGTAATGCCCTTTCCTTCCTCTTACCAATGGCGCCAACACCGTTATTTTTTTATTCCTGAATTTTGTAAATATATTTGTCACAATCTCCTCTTCACTGAACTGTATCATCCTTTTCCCAGTGTTATAGCTGTAAGCCTCTCCTACCCTTGCATACAACAAACGAAGAAAATCATATATCTCGGTAATGGTGCCAACAGTGCTGCGGGGATTTTTATTCGTGGTCTTTTGTTCAATGGAAATTACGGGCGACAATCCAGTGATCTTATCTACATCGGGCCGCTCCATATCACCGATGAATTGCCGGGCATAAGCGCCAAAACTTTCCATATAGCGGCGTTGTCCCTCATTGTAAATAGTATCAAATGCCAGGGAAGATTTTCCACTGCCGCTTACCCCGGTAAATACAACCAGCTTATTCTTTGGTATTTTAATATCAATATTCTTAAGGTTGTGTTCCCTTGCACCAAATACTTCAATAAAATTGTGTTGACTGATTTCCCCGGGTGAGTTCTTTTTTCCTTTCGCCATGTGTACTTACTTATTATAAAGATACGAACAAAAAGTCCGGTGATTGGTCCCATGCCGTTTTGTTTTATTACTTTGCAAGCTCAACTTTAATGGATGTCTTTTAATTTATTCGGGAAAAAAGAAAAGGGTTTACCGGGCGGCGTTTTTATCGACAAGACCTATATCAGCACCTCCGCAAAAATGAATGCCTGCCTGGATCTTGCAAAGGTTAGCCCCGGTACTGTTTTCATAGCATGGTTCCCCGACACGGCCAGGAAATTCAAAGATTTTTTTCGTCAACATGGCATTGATGAATCCAGCATCACAGAAAGCCGGTATGTGCATACAGCCTTACTCCAACATAAAATACCCGTATTTATTGAGCATTACCCTTTACATACCAAAGAAATGGAATTAATACAGAACTGGGATCAGCAGGAGATCGTTGTTTTTAGTGCAATGGATGAGCCATTGTTCAAACATTTTGGCAGTGAAAAAATGATCCCGTTCATGAAGTTGTTGGGTATGAAAGAAGCAGAAGCCATAGAGCATTCGATGGTCTCCAGGTCAATCATAAAAGGGCAGGAAAAAATTGCCAGCCAGGTTAGTTTCGAGCAAACAGCCAACTCACAAGCTGAGTGGATGGAGAAAAATATAAAATAATTTTACAGCTGAAAGTACTACCAACAAAGAGTTTCAAGGATTTTAACAATTTTTATTAAAAAAATAATTTGGAATTCCGAGAATTGCAACCTTATATTTGCAACAGTTCTTTAGTTATCACTTATCAAGAAAGGCAGAGGGTAATGGCCCGATGAAGCCTTGACAACCTATTCAAACTTTGTTTGAAAAAGGTGCCAATTCCACCCCGCAAGAGCGGGGCAGATAAGTCAGATCCAAAGCTTAAAAAAATATCTTACAATATTTAAAAGCTCATCTGATTTATCGGGTGAGCTTTTTTTATGGTCGCCATGGTTTTAAAGCCATGGCGTTCATAAAGCTCCCCGGTAATACGCTCGCTCTCTTGCTAAGTTGATGAACAGGACACTGTTTAACAATCATTCATCAAACTTAAAACCAACAAAAAGATGAGCAACGCAACACAACTGATCCACAGCATTCCCGTAGATCCATTAACAGGCAGCATTTCTGTTCCCATTTACCAAACCAGCACTTTTGTCCAGGAGGCACCCGGCGTAAATAAAGGATACGATTATGCAAGAACAAACAATCCCACAAGAGAAACGCTTGAGACCATCATTGCACAACTGGAAAAGGGGACTGTTGGCATCGCCTTTGGCAGCGGACTGGCAGCCATAGACGCAGTTTTAAAATTATTGAAAAGCGGTGATGAGATCCTGGCAGTAGATGATATATATGGTGGTGCTTTTCGTTTATTCACGCACGTATATGGAAAATTTGGGATCAAAATAAATTATGTGGACACAACAGATGCAGAAAATGTTTTTAACGCCATCACACCTAATACAAAACTGATCTGGCTGGAAACACCCACCAACCCTACATTGAAAATATCGGATATCGCAGCTATCGCAAAGATCGCAAAAGCCAATGCCTGTTTACTTTGCGTGGATAATACTTTTGCTTCACCCGCCTTACAACAACCACTTTCGCTGGGAGCTCACCTTGTAGTGCATAGCGCCACAAAATACCTGGGCGGCCACAGTGATCTCATTGCCGGACTTGTTGTAACAAAAGAAAAAGAGCTCGGCGAAAAAATAAAGTTCATTCAAAATGCAAGCGGTGCCATCCTTGCTCCTTTCGATAGCTGGCTCGTCATTCGAGGTATCGAAACATTGCATCTCCGTGTACAACAGCATTGTCGCAATGCACAGGTTGTAGCGGAATATTTAGAAACTCACCCTGCTGTTGATAAAGTTTTTTATCCCGGGTTGAAAACGCATTTGAATCACCTCATTGCAAAAAAACAAAGCAAGGGTTTTGGCGGCATTGTTTCTTTTACTTTAAAAAATGATACCGAAGCAGCAGCAATTGCATTTGTTACAGGCACCCGGTATTTTAAACTCGCCGAAAGTCTGGGCGGTGTAAAAAGCCTGCTTTGCCATCCTGCACAAATGACACATAAAAGTATTCCGGCCGAAAGGCGCAGGGCCGCTGGCGTTGCTGATAGCCTCATCCGCCTCAGCGTTGGATTGGAAGAAGCTGATGACCTTGTTGCAGACCTTGAACAGGCTTTTGAGAAATCAGAGTCACCCAGTCGGCGGTTGCAAAACCCGACTGCTATCTTGTAATAATTGTAATTCATTTTTATAACCCCCGACAGGGTTTTAACCGCTGTCGGGAGTTATTTGAAAAATTAGTATAATAAAAAGATCATGAAAAATAATCAGCTTAATATCGGTCTCTTCGGCTTTGGCACGGTAGGCAAAGGTTTATATGATGTACTACACAGCACACCAACGCTGCAATCATCTATCAAAAAAATATGCATAAAGAACAGTCGAAAAAAAAGAAGCATTGCCGGGGATAATTTTACAACAGACGCATCCGTCTTATTAAATGATGCCAGCATCAATGTAATTGTTGAACTCATCGATGATGCCGATGCTGCTTTTGAGATCGTAAAAACAGCCCTGCAAAATGGCAAAGCCGTAGTAAGTGCCAATAAAAAAATGATTGCCGAACATTTTGAGGAGTTGTTACAATTACAACGACAATACCAAACACCCTTCCTATATGAAGCCGCCTGTTGTGCCAGCATGCCCATTGTACGTAATCTGGAGGAATATTATGATAATGACCTTTTACAGTCCATTCGAGGCATCATCAACGGCTCCACTAATTTCATCCTCACCAAAATATTTGAAGAACAACTGGAATTCAATGAGGCTTTACAGTTGGCACAGACTGCAGGTTTTGCAGAAAGTGACCCCAGGCTGGACATCAGTGGCCAGGATGCCGCCAATAAGTTCGGCATTTTACTTGCACACTCTTTTGGGGTAATTGCCAAAACAAATGAATTTATTTTCAATGGCATCGAAAATATCTCTTTGCAGGATGCCGTAGTTGCAAAAGAAAAAAGATACAGCATTAAGTTAGTGGCCAATGCAAAAAAATTAAGAAACGGAAAATTAGCAGGCTTTGTGCTGCCGCAGTTTGTAACATCTACCGATGACCTGTACTATGTACAAGATGAGTTCAATGCAGTTACAACAGAAAGTGCTTTTGCCGATAAACATTTTTTCAAGGGAAAGGGTGCAGGGGCCTTCCCTACTGCTTCTGCGGTACTTAGTGATATATCTGCCCTGCGGTACAGTTACAAATACGAGTACAAAAAAATATATCATCAAACTGATACGGAACTCACCAACGATTTTTACCTGAAGGTGTTTGTAAGTGTGGATGATATTGAAAAGATCAATAAAGATGATTTTGAGTGGGTAGAAGAATGGCACAATGAATTCAGGTATAGTTGGTTAGTGGGCGTTATTCACGCGGATAAATTATTTTTCTATGATTGGTGGAAACAACCGGGCGTATCCCTGATCCTTTGCCCCGATGCGGTCATTGAAACAATTGATTACAAAAAGATCAGCAAACGAAGCCTGGAACTGGCGGGTGTTGTATAAATATTTTTTGGGTCATAATTGAAACGATCCCCTGTTTATGCAGGGGTTTTGTTTTCCCTTGCCGGTGTCTCCCTCGAACTAAACAACCCGTTTTATTAGTACCTTTTCAAAAAAATATTTTATCACCTGGCCGGTGTCTTTACCGAACAATCTATTTCAATGTTAAGTTCCGGTAGGTGGAGACACTGGCCGGAGCATTAAAAATTTATCGTTATGATCAGCTATTATTTTAATCTTTTCGGCGTGGTGATGTTTGCCATTTCCGGTGCACTGGCAGCTTCTGATAAAAACATGTATAAAGATCTTTTTGGATTAAGTTTCACCGGCTTTGCCACGGCTGTTGGGGGTGGCACGCTAAGAGATATCATTTTAGGATCTCATCCTATTGCATGGGTAGCAGACAATAATTATTTGATCGCTATCACAGCAGGTATCATTCTTACCATAATTTTTAAAAGACAACTCACAAAGATCCCGAAGATATTGCTGGTCTTTGATACCATCGGCATCGCCATCTATACCATCATCGGCATGGAAAAAGCGCTGGCACTGCATGTAGCGCCACTGGCCGCTGTCATCATGGGATTATTCACTGCTGTAATGGGAGGAGTGATAAGAGATACATTGATCAATGAGATACCGCAGATCTTCCGGAAAGAGATCTATGCTACAGCATGTATTGCAGGGGCATTGGTTTACCTGGTGCTTAAATATTTTTCACTTCCTGACCTATGGAGTGCAGTGATCAGTATCATTACGATAATTGTAGTAAGGTTAACCGCAGTTAAATTCAAATGGTCCCTGCCGAAATTTGAGGTATAGTGACAATTATTTATTGTGTGATATAATTTTTCAGGTGCTCAATGGTTTCTTTTTGTGATTCAATGATGGCATTGACCACATCACCGATGGAGATCATTCCAAGTACTTTCCCGTTCTCAACAATGGGCAAATGCCGGATATGTTTTTCGCTCATCAGTTCCATGCATCGCTCGATCTGGTCGGCCGTATTTACTGTTATTACCTGTTCTGTCATGATCTCCCTGACCAGGGTTTCACGGGACATCTTTCCTTTCAGTACGATTTTCCGTGCATAATCTCTTTCAGAAATGATGCCCTTTAGATTGTCATTTTCCATTACCAATAAAGCACCAATATTTTTTTCTCCCATGATCTTAACAGCTTCATATACGCTGACTTCCCCGGTTACTGAAAATATCTTACCGTCTTTACGCTGTAAAATGTCTGAAACCTTCATAAATGATTTTTTGGTAAAAAATAGCAGCCTGATCAATGATATCCAAAACCGGTATGAAGTTAAGATTTTTTTAAGGTGATAAGTGGAGTTTTTCTTTTAGTAAACATTATTAAGTATATGGTGGACGTTCAGCTAAATGGAGTGTGCTACATATTAAAATCTTAATGCAATTATGTTCAATTAATTGTTCCCATAAGCATGATTGAGCCCTGTTTATCGTATTTTCGTCTGCTGTTTTTCCAAGCCAGCGAGGCTTCAATGCATATACTAAAAATTATCAGGCTGGGTTTTCTTTCTGCTTTAGGTTTATTAGCTTTTGCACAGCATGCGGCTGCGCAGTGTGGTATCCCGGTGTCTGCTTTTCCTTATTACGAGGGATTTGAATCCGGGGACGGTAATTGGTTTCATGGTGGCACAGCTTCTGATTGGGCATGGGGCACTCCTACAAAACCTGTTATCACTGCAGCAGCAGCAGGAACCAAATGCTGGGTAACGGGTGGCTTAACAGCCAGCTCTTATAATAACGGTGAAAACTCATGGTTGCAAAGTCCTTGTTTTGATTTTTCAACACTCGTTCATCCGCAGATCAGCTTTGCCGTTTTCTGGGAAACAGAAAAAAAATTTGATGGTGCCAATATGGAGTACTCTACCGATGGCACAAGCTGGACGATTTTAGGCTCAATCAATGACAATAGTTGTATTGCAGAGAATTGGTTCAATAATGCTTCAGTAAATTTTCTGGGCGGCGCAAACGGCTGGTCAGGAAATATTCAACCAACAGTGGGCTCTTGCCAGGGTGGCAATGGAAGCAACGGTTGGCTCATTGCAAAACATGATCTAAGTTTTTTGGCCGGAGCACCCAATGTTATTTTCCGGTTCAGGTTTGGCGCAGGTACTACCTGTAATGCTTATGATGGCTTTGCCATTGATGAAGTAAGGATTGCTGAAGCCCCTCCTAACAGCGGGGATTTTACATATACGTGTAATGCTAACCGTGATGTTTCATTTTCAAGTTCAACTTCTTTATGTGCCGGTAGCTTTGCATGGGACTTCGGTGATCCCGCTTCAGGCGCCAATAACACTTCAAGCGTAGCCAACCCCAGTCATACTTTTTCCGCGGGTGGAACATACACGGTTAACCTGACCATAACTTATCCAACGGGGCCACAGGTCCTTGCAACACATACCCTTGTTATACTTGATGTAAACATCAACCTGGTAAATCCAGTTTTATGTAACGGCGACAAGACCGGCGCTATAC
>JANYIM010000069.1 GCA_025362055.1 Bacteroidota bacterium | reverse complement strand
TTTTGTCTGTAGCTCCTTCGGGTACAGATGCAAGTGCCCAACTGATCGGTGGGAACCTTAGATCCAGTCCGGATGTTGTGCCATCAAAATCATCAATATTAATAATACCCTTTGAGCCCTTACCGATCTGCGGTGCATGTCCCGGTTTTAAATAAGCTCCTTCAGCAAAAACATTGATGGTGGAAGGTGCCGTAGTTGAATAAAAAGGTAATTTATCAAGTAATTTTGTAAGGCGCGGGATGTCTTTCTTGTAGTTTACATCCAGCCCGTACATCGTATTCCTGATGGGTTCATTGGTACCGCCCGAAGCGCTATTATCATAACTTACTTTACTAAAGAAAGGCCTTTCGCCCAAACGCACAATGGTACCGCCAAAAGACAGCTGCTCCTTGGGCTTGTTCTTCGCCATATAATCCCAACGCAATCCCATGTAATTCCTTTGTTGCAGGCCAAATGAAGCATTGTTCTCATAATTGACCTGTACGGGCAATCCGGAATTGATGATCGCAGTATTGATGATCTTGATCGTGCCCAGGTCATAATTGATGTCATAATCAACTCCTTCCAGCAATACCCTTCCGCCAGCACTAACGGTAACGGAGCCACGAGGAATATTATAACCGATACTGATATCCGATGAGCCGGAGATCTTGGCAGAACCTTTTAAAACAAAACGGTTAAGATTGGGATACTGCTGCGCCACTGCCTTGATGGAATCGTACAATGCGTAAAACAGCGTATCCTTTGCATTTGCAGGCACGGGAGTATTATATATCCCATTGGCCAGGTCTCTTCCAAAAGGTTCCAATACCGGGAACATCACCCGGCTGTATTGCGAGTACACCGTATAATTTTCCACGTAATCAAATACTCCATCCGGTTGCGGATCATTCTGGTTATTTAACCGGTCGAGGTTGATCAGTGAAATGATCGGTGCGCCCTGGTTCTTATTTCCAAAGGGAACATATCTTTTCCACCCAAGGCCTGGTTCCTGGTACAACACATCCAGTTTAAAATCCTGTGGTGTAAGCGTACCATACCCGATGGCATAAACGTTCTTCAACATCAAACCCCAAATGGGTAAGGTAGGCCGCTGGGATGTTGCCTTTAATAATTTTAAGAATAATATTTTTTGGTTGCCCGAAGAACTATCCGGTGGCAGGTCTTCAGAAAATTCTCCCACCTGGTATATCTTACCCCTGTAAGAATATTGATATGCTACTGCCAGTACATCGTCTGTTTGCAGGGGCTGGCTTAATGATATGAACCCTACTTTGGGGTTCCAGGTATATTGTGACGAATCTAATTTATGCGCATAGGTCTTTTCAAAATCCTGCACGGGTTTTAAGTTCAGACCAACCAATGTATTGAATACAGTTGACGGGTTGCGGCTGGCAGGATTGCCAATAATGGTAGAATAGATGGTATTGCTTCCGTTGGTAGGATTCTGTGGATTGACAGGATTAACAACACCCGGCTGATTTTCACCAAGATCCATCAAACCTACTACGTCCCTGGTTTCTGTAGTTGTACCATTACGATTGGTAACCCAAACCTGTAAACGCAATATCTGTACGTCTGTGATCGGCACAGGTAAGTTGGACATTACCTTGTTATAATTGGACCTGAAATATTGTGCCAGCAAAAAGTGCCGGTTCTCTTCATATTCATCCGCTTTTACTTCAAATAACTGGGATGCGGCTCCACCCTGCAGGTTGGCAGATTGGCGTTGAGATTTTTGATTGGCCAATACCGTGGTAAGATATAATTTGCCGAATTGCAATTGTGTTTTGATACCGAATAATTGCTGTGCGCCGGGTATCAATGTACTGCGAGACGGGAAGGAAACATTTCCCATTTCAAAACGCTTGATGATCTCATCTGATGTACCGGTGTAATCCAGTTTTAGTTGATTGTCCTGTCCAAAGTTGGCCAGGGTATTATAATTAATGGGGAATTTTAATTTACCGCCGATGTCTGCATTCACATTTACCTGTGCCTGCATGTCAAAATCAAAACCGCCACTCTTTCTGGCCCTTTCCGGCAGGGTTGGATTTTGAATGTTCTGTCCCTGGTAACCTGCTGTCAGGTCTACATTTCCCTGGGGAGTGATATTGATCTTTCCGTTACCAAATAAGCGGTTGAATAAATTATCGTACAGGGATAATTTTGGTTTTAGTTTTCCCCTATTCAATAAGTTCAGGGTGTTGGCACGTTTTTTAAAATAATCAACTTCTGCCTGCCGGTTCCGCATTTGCCAATATTCATCAAAACTATAGGAAGTTGGGGTGCGATAATATTTATCACCGATCTTTTCATACACCGTATAACGACGGGTAGCAGGATCATACTGCACCGAATCTTTTATATTGGAAGGATTGCTGAGATCCAGCGTTCGTCTCTTGTAATCAGAAATGAAATCACCCCGCCTGTCGTGGATGGGATAATGCAAACTATCCTTGTAATTAGGTACAGTAGTATCGCCCTTTGAAGGCAAAAGATGAGGGTAATGGGGTATAGCCGAGGCAGTGCCGGTATTAAGCATTGAAAACGTTACCGCCAATACACAATAACCAAGTAGTCTTGAGATTTTTTTTCTAATAAGCAACATCCGGTAAATCAGTTAACGTAGAATTCTTTCAAATGGCTTTTAAGGCTTTTTTTATCAAATCTTCTAATAGTGATACAGATGGTTCTGCGAGGATAACTTTTTGGATCGATTGCTCAGCCTGCGACCTCGAAATTCCAAGGGCAGTTAGGGCATTTAACGCATCTTGCTCCAAACTATTGCCCTGGTGGCCAGAAATAGATGCATCTAATGACTGTTTTCCCAGTTTATCCTTCAATTCAAGTACTAATCGTTCGGCCGTCTTTTTCCCTATTCCTTTGACACTTTCCAGCAGGGTAACGTTGCTTTGCACGATCGCCCTAGCTACTTCTTCGGGTTTCAGGGAAGACAACATCATTCTTGCAGTAGCTGCTCCAATGCCCGAAACTGCGATCAGCATTACGAACATCTCCTTTTCTGTCTTATCAAAAAAACCGTACAGCACATGCCCGTCTTCCTTTACCTGCAAATGGGTAAATAGCTTTCCTTGTTCCAGGTTCTGTATATGAGAATACGTGTTGAGGCTGATATTGACCTCATACCCTACTCCGTTCACATCCACATAAACTTGTGCCGGGCTTTTATACGTAAACTTTCCTTGCAAATATGCGTACATAATCAATACCTGTCAGTAGCGAAAATAAGGATAATTTGGCAGGTAGAGTTTTAAAATAAACGTTAAAGAGGGGTAAAAGCTGGTAGTTGGTAGGTGATAGTTGGTAGGAGGAGCTTTTAGTAATCTGTTGCCTTTATGTTACATTGAGACGTGCCCAACAACTACTAAGTTCACAGCAGGCAGATGGCTGCAAACTATCAACTTTTTCTGTATTTTTACCAATACCGATTAATAAGAACAGCGCATCTAAACAACGATCCATGCAAAAAACAACTGCTGCCATTACCGCCGTTGGCGGATATTTACCTGAGTACCGCCTTACAAATAAGATACTTGAAACAATGGTGGATACTAACGATGAGTGGATCCGGTCCAGGACCGGTGTTGAGGAAAGAAGGATCTTAAAAGGCGAAGGACTTGGTAGCAGCGATCTTGCCGTACCTGCCGTATTGGAATTATGTAAAAAACGGGGCATCAGCCCGGATGAGATCGAATGCCTTATCTGCGCAACAGTTACGCCTGATATGGTTTTCCCTGCAACGGCCAATATCATTTGTGATAAGGCCGGTATCAACAAAGCTTTTAGTTTTGATATCAATGCCGCCTGCTCAGGTTTTTTGTATGCATTAACTACCGGTGCCTCTTTCATTGAAAGCGGGCGTTATAAAAAAGTAGTGGTGGTTGGTGTAGATAAAATGAGCAGCATCATTGATTATAGCGACCGGGCAACCTGTATCATTTTCGGTGATGGCGCAGGTGCTGTGCTGCTGGAAGAAAATACAGAAGGAAATGGTGTACTCGATAGCATTTTAAAAAGTGACGGCAGCGGAAGGCAATACCTGCACATGAAGGCTGGTGGTTCTGCAAAACCAGCCACTGTAGAAACTGTATTGGCAAAAGAGCATTATGTGTACCAGGAAGGGCAGGCTGTTTTTAAATTTGCTGTAAAAGGAATGGCAGATGTGAGTTATGAATTGATGCAAAGAAATAATTTAACTGCGGATGATATTACCTGGCTGGTCCCGCACCAGGCCAACCTGCGTATCATTGATGCAACGGCCAACCGCATGGGCTTATCCAAAGAGAAAGTAATGATCAATATTCAAAAATTCGGGAATACCACGGCAGGCACTTTACCCCTTTGTTTATGGGAATGGGAGAAGCAACTGAAGAAGGGTGACAATATCATCCTGGCAGCTTTTGGAGGAGGTTTTACCTGGGGTGCAACCTGGTTAAAGTGGGCGTATAATAGTTAACGTGTTAAACAGTACCATTAACCCGGCTGATTTCTTTAAATTTGTTACACTAAGTTCGTTTAAAACGTTTTAAACCTTTAAGCGTAAAAAATAATAACCATGAAAAAATATCTACTCCTCTTATTTATTACTCTTATAATTGGCAGCCTTTCCAGCCATGCTCAATTCACAAAATATATCGTACGCTTAAAAGACAAGGGCACTAATCCTTTTACACTCGCAAATCCATCACAGTACCTTACAGCACGTTCCATAGCGCGGAGAACAAGATATGGCATTGTCATTGATTCAACCGACCTGCCCATTACACCCAGGTATATCGACAGTATTCGTTTATCCGGTACCGTTATTATTTTGAATAGTTCCAAATGGCTGAACCAGGTTGCCATCCAGACAAGCGATGCAGCTGCACTCACAAAAATAAACGGCTTCCCGTTCGTGCTCAGTGTTGGCCCCATTGCGGCTTTCGCCGGTGGCCCGGCAGACCAGTTGGTAAATAAGAAAATGGATGTTGCCACCAATCAATTGATCACAACTCCGGCAACACCTCAAAATGCGACTGATTATTACAGCTATGGCCAATCATATGGCCAGGTGCACATTACGCAAGGCGAGTTCTTACACAATCATGGTTTCCGGGGACAGGGAATGCAGATGGCAATTTTGGATGCAGGTTTTTTTCATTATTTATCCTTGCCTACATTCGACAGCCTTCGTAACAACGGGCAGGTTTTAGGTACCTGGGATTTTGTTGCGGGTGATGCCAGTGTTGATGAAGATAATTCGCATGGCATGAATTGCCTGAGCACCATCACCGCTAACATGCCCGGCACATTTATGGGCCAGGCCCCTAAGGTATCTGTTTATTTATACCGCACGGAAGACGTTAACTCTGAATACCCGATCGAAGAACAGAACTGGGCCGCAGGCATTGAAAGAGCAGATAGCCTGGGCATTGATGTTTCATCTACTTCTTTAGGATACAATCAATTTGATAATGCCATTTTCAACCATACTTATGCAGATATGGATGGCAACACTACCATGATCGCCAAAGCTGCCGACTATGCTGCAAAGAAAGGCATACTTGTACTTGAAGCTGCGGGCAATGAAGGCACCAATGCATGGCATTATATAATTACACCTGCCGATTCGGATAGTACGATCGCTGTTGGCGCTGTTAGCACCGCCGGTGTTATAGGAAGTTTCAGCAGTTGGGGGCCAAGCAGCGACGGACAAATAAAACCATCGATTGATAATGTAGGCGTGAATGCTACTATTGCAAGTCCTGCCAACGGCCAGCCAACATTTGGCAGTGGTACATCCTTTGCCTGTCCTAATATGGCTGGCATCAGCACCTGTTTATGGCAGGCATTTCCTGAAGTGAATAACATGACCATCATTAACACCATGCAGCAGTCGGCAAACCGGTATACCATCCCTGATAATCATTATGGCTATGGCGTACCAGATATGAAGAAATCATTTGTGATGCTGGTAAAACAATTATACACCCAATCCGTCTCAACTTCCAGTTGCAATAGCATCCTTCAATGGAATGTAAAAACGGATACCACCATCAATGTTTTTGTTGAAAGGAAATTGCCAGCCGGAAATTATACGGTAATCAATCAACAGGGGCTTTCCGGCGCATTTGCATTACGCCCTTTCACTTATACAGACGATCTTACGGGTGTACCTACCGGCATCGTGTGGTATCGTTTTAGGATGGCCATTGGTGTGGATACTACTTTCTATCTTGACTCTATGTCAGTGAACCATTCCATCAACTGTGTTGCAGCTGCTACATTGAACACATCATCGCTGAGTACATTTGGTTCTGTATGTGTTGGCATTACAAGCAATGCCGGTTCATTCACAGTTACCGGTGCAAATCTTCCTGCAGGAAATGTTGCGATTGGCCCACTTGCAGGATACAGCTTTTCAACAACAGCTGCAGGAACTTATACTGCAAGCCTTACACTTGCACAACCCGGAGGATCATACAGCCAAACAATTTATGTGAAGTTCACGCCAACAGTTGTGATCTCCTATAATGGCAATATACCTGTAACGATTGGGGCAACTACAACATCGGTTGCTGCAACCGGCCTTGGCATCAATACCGCGGCATCAATGCTTACAGGCGCCGTAATTACAAATACCATTACAATGCATGGTGCGCAGTTACCCGGCAGCATCGTTAGTATTGGTTGCAGTCCGGTTACAGTCTATGGCATGGAGTATAGCACCATCAATGGTTTCGCCAATGGAAGCGGCACCCAGGTTGCCGCAACCGGTAATGTTGCAGGCGCTTATTCAGTTACGTTAAGTACGCTGCTTCCGGGTACCACTTATTATTACAAAGCTTATGGCGCAAACGCAGCAGGTACTGCTTATGGCAACCAGCTTTCATTCACCACATTACCGTTGCCGGATGGATTGATCGTGTATTCGAGCCCGGTAGACCATTCAGGTAGTTTCCATTATTCCCTGACTGGTGCCACAGCGGGTCATTATGTTATCCAGATCTTTAACAGTGGCGGACAGATGGTCGTTAAAAAAGAAATGGATATTACATTGAATTATATCGACGATACTTTTACCTTGCCTGCTTACCTGGGAGGAGGTGTATATGTATTGCAGGTTAGCAACCCTGCTGCAGGATCCAAAAAAAGAAAATCATTCATGGTGCGCTAATACTTTTTTTTAAGATATGAAAAGGTTACTCTTGTGAGTAGCCTTTTTTATTGGGGATATTTTCTGCGTAATGAAAATAATTATATGCGCTTGCAAGTGTAGTGGGGTTTTTAAGAAATATTTTGTGGAAGGTCTGTATATTTATGAATTACGGGTAATATTATGGGAGCACTACTTTTAATTTCAGCTATCATTATTGGGCTTTTTCTTTACATCAAAATCATCACTTTTCTCGACCATAAAAAATATTATACCCAACATCAAAATATTTTTACTGCACATAAAGAAATCGGTTATCCCAATTTAACAGAGGAGCAACAATTT
>JANYIM010000057.1 GCA_025362055.1 Bacteroidota bacterium | reverse complement strand
CCAAAGTTTTATTACCAAAAACGGCAAGATCTCTTTTTTTTCCAAAACATCCATGGAAAATATCGATGCTGTTAACAACCAGGCCGTAAGTATACTAAACAGCAAGAACGGTGACCTTGCCTTTTCGGTTTTGGTAACCGGGTTTCTTTTTAAGAAAGCACTGATGCAAGAACACTTTAATGAGGAGTACATGGAAAGTGATAAATATCCTAAAGCAACCTTCAAGGGAAATATTGCAGCTATCAGTAAAGTGAATTTTACAAAAGATGGCACTTATCCTGTATCTGTAAACGGTAGCCTTACCATGCACGGCGTAACCAATAAAGTAAAAGTTCCCGGTACCATTACCATCAAAGACGGGAAAGTTGCTGCGGCTGCCACATTCAATATATTAGTGGCAGATTACAAGATCACCATCTCAAAAATGGTAGAAAATAATATCTCAAAGTCAATTGAAGTGAAGGTGGATTGCAATTACGATCCTAAATGATCCAATATCATTTCAATATCGTATAGCGCATGAATGTAAAAGAACCCTTTTATTACCCAGCTTTTTCATGCTTGTTTTTCAAGACCAGGCGAGGGATACCTGTTGTCAAAAGCATTCGTTTGATGAAGCGAAAACACCTTCTTCTTCTTTTTATATTGGCATTATCTTCGGCTTATGTTAATGCGCCCAGCTTACTGTTTTCTGCCAATACCGGCACTATCACATTCACTTCGGATGCACCATTGGAATTGATCAAGGCAAGCAGCAACCAGTTAAAAGGATGGTTGAACCCAGATACGAAACAGTTTTCATTTGCCATCAATATCAAGACCTTCAAGGGATTCAAAATCTACACACAGCAGAAAAATTTTAATGAGAACTATCTTGAAAGTGATAAATACCCCCAGGCTGTATTTGAAGGAAAAATAATTGAAGACATTGACCTTCGCCGGGATGGTTTTTATAATATCCGTGCAAAAGGCAACCTGTCTATACATGGTGTGGTGCAGGAGCGTATCATTAAATGTAATCTTACCATCAAAAATGGTATTGTTAGCGTTAAATCAAACTTTATAGTTTTACTGGCAGATCATAATATCGCAATACCAAAAGTTGTGAACCAAAAGTTGGCATCTGATATAAAGGTAGAGGTGAAGGCAGACCTGATCGAAAAATAATGAACTTTGTTCTTACGCTGATGAGAAGCATACTGACCATATTAATTACCTGCATGCTGCTACAGGGCACCCATGCCCAGGAATTAGGATATAGGTCATTTAACCTGGTGGAAAATAATCACCCGGTTAAAATAAATACAATTTATAAAACGGATGAGGGCTATATTTTTGCAGGGACCACCGATGGCCTTTATTCCTTTGATGGCATCAATTTTAAAAAAATAAATTTTGCAAAGACCGGGGAAAAGGACACGGTCACCGCTATTTTCCAGGACAACACCCACCAGCTTTGGGTAGGTTTTAAAAATGGTAAGATCGCAAAAAAAGTAAATGCAAAACTGGAGTATTTTGAACCCGAAGAAGGCACTCCTGCTGTTGCCATAACCGCTTTTTTGCAGGATAAACAAAACAATATCTGGTTTGCCACAAATGGCGAAGGAATTTATCACTTTGCAAACAATCATCTTTATTTAATTAATGCTGCCAATGGCCTGGGCGATCTGCATATACATTCATTGGTACAGGCAACCAATGGCGATATCCTCGCTGCTACCGATGAAGGGATCGGCATTTGTAAAACAGTAAACGGGAAAATAAAAGTTGATATAATAGGGCCAAAGAACGGCTTGCCTGATTATTATGTAACAACTATAACTGCAGCAGGAAAAAACACCTATTGGATAGGTTTACAGGAAAAAGGATTTTGCTTATACGATCACAATAACGGTAAGATCACTGTTCCAGCTTCTACTTCCAACTGGATATACGGTCAAATAAATGCATTACTCGTTTCGCAGAATGCTTTATGGATAGGCACAGAGGAAAAAGGATTGTTGCGGCAAACTGCAATTGGACAACCGGTACTTCCTTATAATAATAAAACTGCGCCGGTAAATAAAATAATTGATCTTTTGCAGGATACTGAAGGTAATATCTGGAGCAATACTTCTACAGCACTAACGGTAACAGCTGGCAATCAATTGCAGTTATTGCCCGTATATGACAAGCCTGTTTTTGAAACCATTCACGCTATGTTATGCGATTACCAGAATAATTTTTGGATAAACACTGCGGGGCGCCTGGTAAAATACACTGTCGCTAACGGTAGCTTTACAAAGAAAGATTATCATTTTGCTGAGCTTAACAGCAGAACAGATATCTCCTGTTTATACCAGGATAACAAGCATCATATATGGATCGGAACAATGGGTAGCGGTATATTGATACTGGATCCGCAAACCGGTAAGTATCGTGCACTCAATGAAAACCCCCTGCTCAAAAATGCCAGTATATTATCCATCACCGGCAATGGTAAAACCGTGTGTGCCGGCGGATTGGAAGGCGTGGCAATGATCTTTGATATTGACAGTACAAACAACAATATAGACACGCACTACAAGTACACCAATTATAATGATATTGCCGGCATTGGTACCAATTATATTTATTCCATTTATAAAGACACCCGTAACAGGATCTGGTTTTGCATGGGCGAAAAAGGCATCAACGTTTTGGAGAACGGTAAGTTTATACATTACGGAAAAGAGAACGGCTTACTGGATGATCATATCTTTTCCATTACAGAAGATAAGAACGGCGATATCTGGTTCAATACAAAAAGTGCAGGCATTTATTCTTTCAATGGAAAAAATTTTAAGAATTATTCAGCCGCCAATGGCATCAGTGACCTCGAGATCCTTTCCATTAAAACAGGGCCCTGGGGAGATATTACACTCATCAATAAAAAAGGAATTGATGTATTAGACATTAATTCGGGCATCTTCTCATACCTGGATAACAACCAGGGCATTGCAGATGTGAATTCCGACGCAGGCGCTGTAACACAAGACACCGCACACAATATCGCTTTCTGCACATCCAAAGGAATTGTTATTTACAGTCCTGTTGAAAATACCATCCATCACCCCAAGACTATCATTGAAAATGTACAGTTATTCTTAAGTGATGTAGAGAAAGATAAACCCGGTAATTATAACAGTGATCAAAATACTTTCCAGTTTTACTTCACCGGTATCTATTATACCAATCCCGATGAGATCCGTTACCAGTATAAACTGGAAGGCCTGGATACAGGCTGGATATCTACCAGGGACCGGAATGTTTCTTTCCTGCGGTTGCAACCCGGTAAATACAGGTTTCATATAAGGTCATCCCTCAGTGAGAATTTTGAAAACGCCGATGAAGCCACTTACGATTTCTTCATTGAAAAGCCACTTTGGAAAAGATACTGGTTCATAACGCTTTTTATCTTGCTAATTGGTGGTCTCCTTTACTGGTACATAAAAAACAGGGAGCGGAATTTAAAAAAGATGCAAAAACTGGAGCAGGAAAAGATACAGTTCCAGTTCCAGGTATTACGCAACCAGATCAACCCGCATTTTTTGTTCAATAGTTTTAATACCCTTATCTCCACCATTGAAGATAATCCGAAAGTGGCCGTGGGATATGTTGAGCATTTATCGGAATTTTTCCGGAACATCGTAAACTACCGCGATAAAGACGTGATCAGCCTGGGCGAAGAGATCACTTTAATGCAAACCTATTTTTACCTGCAACAAAAAAGATACGGCGACCATTTAAAATTAAATATCAACATAACGGAAGAAGCAAAAAAACATACCTTTATTCCGCCGCTTACCTTACAGTTACTATTGGAAAACGCAATTAAGCATAATGCCGTATCTAAAGAAACACCATTAATAGTGGAATTGTACATTGAAAATGAAAAATGGCTGATCTTGCGTAATAATATAAATCCAAAACTAAGCAAGGAAGTGGGCTCAGGAATGGGATTGCAAAATATCATCAACCGGTACAACCTGCTTAGCGGGGAGCAGGTACTGATAAAAAATAACGGGATCAGTTATACCGTTGCATTGCCAACTTTAAAACAACAATGATATGTTGAACGTCTTAATTATCGAAGATGAAGAACCGGCAGCAAAACGCCTGCAAAAAATGCTGAAGGAGATTGAACCGGATGCCGTTGTCCTGGAAAATATAGTCAGCGTGTCTTCTGCCATAAAATGGTTCAGGAACAATGCTGCGCCTAACCTTGTTTTTTCCGACATACAATTATCGGATGGCTTAAGCTTCGAGATATTCAAAGCCGTGGAAGTAACCTCCCCCATTATCTTTACCACGGCTTATGATCAATATGCGATCGAAGCTTTTAAAGTGAACAGCATCGATTTTTTATTAAAGCCCATAAAAAAAGATGAGCTTGAGAATGCAGTGATCAAATTCAAAAAGGTTACTTCCGCTTCCCCCGTACCTGCGATCGACATCAATAAAATATTGCAATCTTTTAACCCATCCGGTGTAGAATATAAAAAACGTTTTGTAGTACGTTACGGAGAGCATATCAAGACCATCAACATTGAAGAGGTCGTTTATTTTTATACCGAGGATAAGGTGAATTTTTTATGCACTAAGGATGGCCGCCGCTTTGTCATCGACCTTAATCTCGACACCCTGGAATCTACCCTTGATCCCAAGACCTTTTTCCGCATCAACAGGCAGTATATCATCGGTATTCATTCCATTGGCGAAATGCTCGCCTATACCAAAAGCCGGGTGCTCATAAAACTGATCCCGCCGGCCAAACACGAAACCATTGTAAGTACGGAACGTTCGGCCGATTTTAAACTTTGGCTGGGGGATGAGAAATAAGCTGCAAGTTTTAAACCTCTCCTCTTGCTGCTTTTCGGATTCAGTTGCCCGAAATTCCGGTTCAGCAACGAAATACGACTATTGGAGCACTTTCACTTTTTTTGCGGATTTCCACGTATTACTTTTACATCAGAAACCAATATCCAACTAAAGATCAAATCCAATTATCCAACAGAAAACCGGTAGTTAAATATCCAAATCCAACAAAGACCAAACACATTACCAAAGAAACCGAACGTTCTTACCAAAGTCCCCGATAAATCGGGGATTTTGTTTTATCGCCACCACTGAAAGAGTCTTAAGCATTTAGGAATTGGGTTTGATACTTAAAGTCTTGAGCTAATTTCCAATCACCAATTCCTAATTCCAGGCCCTTATTCCGGTTCAGTTACCCAAATTACCCATTCAGTTGTAAGATATGACAGGTGACCGTCTTTGACTTGCACACCCTGATTTGCCGCCGTAAGTTTGTATCAGAAAGACGAAGCCAATATCCTTTAGAAATCCAGATCCAATACCCAAGAAGACCAATAAATATCCAAATCCAACAAAAACCAACAAATTACCAAAGAAACAAACCTTTTTACGAAGCCCCGATAAATCGGGGCTTTTGTTTTATAGCCATGGTTCAAAGAGCCTCAGGGAATTGGAATCAGATGCCGAATTCAGGGAGCCCTGCCTAATCCCCAATTACTAATTCCGTGCCCTTATTCCGGCTCAGTTCCTCAAATTACTCATTCAGTTATAAGATATGACAGCTGGCTGTCTTTGACTTGCACACCCTATTTTACCGCCGTATGTTTGTATCAGAAAGATGAAGCCAATATCCTTTAAAAATCCAGATCCAATACCCAAGAAGACCAGTAAATATCCAAATCCAGAAAAATCCAAACAGTACCAAAGAAACCGAACGTTCTTACCGAAGTCCCCGATAAATTCGGGGATTTTGTTTTATAGCCATGCCTCAAAGAGTCTTATTGGCGTTAGGTTTGGATACTTAAAACCTTGTGCTGATCCCTAATTCCAGGGCTTTATTCCGGTTCAGTTAACTGATATTCCGGTTTGGCAGCAATATTTGACCGTTAAGGGCATTTTGCTTTTAGTATCATTATAACCACAGTACTTTTATATCAGTAACCAGCGAGTGAACCCACTTTAAGATCCATATCCAATAAACAAAAAGCCCGCTGGTTAAATATCCATATCCTGAAAGATCCAAACAGTACCAAAGAAACCAAACATTGTTAAATGCCTCTGTAACCCCGGAGGCATTATCTTTTACACATCCCCTAAGAAGCTGTTATTCGAGGTCGCAAAAATGCTATTCTTGTTCAGTTGCCAAAAAATCCGGTTCAGCAATAGTATATGACCATTGGCCGTCTTTCACTTGCATACCGCCATTTACCGCTGTATGTTTACATCAGAATTAAGCAATACAATATCCAACGAAAATACCCAACCCAAAAAAACCAAAAAACCAGGCCTAAGATCCAAATCCTATCCTAACCGAAAACAACCAAAGAAACCGAACATTGTTAAATGCCTCTGTAACCCCGGAGGCATTATCTTTTTATATATGTAAGCCTGCGATATTTCCCTGGCACTCGCTTTCTGCTTATCCGGCCCAACATTTTGTGTTACGGCTTGGTTGTATTAAATTTGCACCTGCATCCAGGTGGATTTGTTTATTGTTCAGCCTGTAAAAAAATAGAACTAATAAACGAAAGCATTCCAAACTTCTTCACGGACGGTTCTCGTTTACTTAGTTTATCAATTTTTTGTTGTCAGCGGCTGCAGCTATGGTCGTCATGCTTGCGTCGCACGCTTGTACGGTATACCCTTGTGCAACAGGAAGATTTATTGAACTAAAATTCTAAACAATGAAAAAAACAATTCAGCAATGTTTAAGCGAAAGGATACTCATCATTGATGGTGCAATGGGCACCATGATACAACAGCACAAGCTTGACGAGAAAGATTATCGTGGCGAACGTTTCAAAGACTGGCATACCGATGTAAAAGGTAATAATGACCTCTTAAGTATTACCCGGCCCCAGGTCATTGTGGATATTCACAAAGAATACCTGGAAGCCGGTGCCGATATAATTGAAACCAATACTTTCAGCAGCACTTCCATTGCACAGGCCGATTATGATATGCAGTCACTCGCATATGAATTAAATGTGGCTTCTGCAAAATGTGCCCGTAAAGCGGCAGATGAATACACCGTAAAAGATCCTGCAAAGCCCCGCTTTGTGGCTGGTGCCATCGGGCCGTTGAATAAAACACTGAGTTTATCCCCGGATGTAAATAATCCCGGTTACCGTGCAGTAACATTCGACGAAGTAGCCGCTGCCTATACCGAACAGATAAAAGGCCTCGTGGATGGCGGTGTTGATATTTTATTGATCGAGACCATCTTTGATACATTGAATGCAAAAGCGGCCATCTATGCTGCAAAGAAATATTTCAGGGAGGCGGCCCTGCCCGAACTTCCCATCATGATCAGCGGCACCATAACAGACGCGAGTGGACGCACTTTAAGCGGACAAACGCTGGAAGCATTTTATGTTTCTGTGATGCACGCCAAGCCCTTAAGCATTGGGTTGAATTGTGCATTGGGTGCCACCCAAATGCGGCCACACATTGAAGAACTGTCGCAAATAGCCGGATGCTATACTTCGGCATATCCTAACGCAGGCCTTCCCAATGCATTTGGCGAGTACGATGAGCAGCCGCAGGAAACGGCACATATCATTGAAGAATGGGCCAAAGAGGGGTTTGTAAATATTGTAGGCGGATGCTGCGGCACCACCCCCGACCATATAAAACACATTGCTGAGCAGGTAAAACATTTTGAACCAAGGCAATTACCTGTTATTGAATTGGAATTGGTTGAACAATAATCGAACACATGAGTGAAGTCATACATATCAACCCATATTTACGCTTAGCGGGGTTAGAACCATTGATCGTTCGGCCCGAAACTAATTTTGTGAACGTTGGGGAACGCACCAATGTTACCGGTTCTAAAAAGTTTGCACGCTTAATCCGTGAAGACAAATATGAAGAGGCCCTGAGTGTTGCACGTCAGCAGGTAGAAAGCGGTGCACAGGTAATTGACGTGAACATGGATGATGCCTTGCTGGATGGCATTAAGGCAATGACAACATTTTTGAACCTAGTGCAGGCCGAACCCGACATTGCCAAAATCCCCATCATGATTGATTCTTCCAAGTTTGAGATCATTGAAGCCGGGTTAAAATGCGTGCAGGGAAAATGTATCGTGAACTCCATTTCAATGAAGGAGGGTGAAGAAAAATTCATTGAACAAGCGTTTACATGCCAGCGTTATGGCGCTTCGGTTATTGTGATGGCATTTGACGAACAGGGGCAGGCCGATACAAAAGAACGTAAAATAGATATCTGCAAACGTGCTTATAAGATCCTTACCCAACAGGTGGGCTACGACCCGCAGGATATCATTTTTGATCCCAACATTTTCGCCGTAGCAACCGGTATTGAAGAACACAATAATTATGCGGTTGATTTCATTGAAGCCACCAAGGAAATAAAAAAATTAATGCCGCTCACCAAGGTAAGTGGTGGTGTAAGCAATGTATCTTTTTCCTTCAGGGGTAATGATCATGTACGGGAAGCCATTCATAGTGTTTTCCTGTATCATGCTATCAAAGCCGGTATGGACATGGGTATCGTTAATGCAGGGCAACTGGTGGTGTATGATGAGATAGAACCCGGTTTAAGAGAGATGTGTGAAGATGTTTTGCTCAACAGGAATAATGATAACAATGAAGCCACAGAAAGGCTGATCGTACATGCTGAAACTGTAAAGGCCAAAGGAAAAGTAGAAGTGAAAGATGAAAAGTGGAGAAATGATGAAGTAGAAAAACGGCTTTCACATGCACTGGTTAATGGCATCACCGATTATATTGATGCTGACACAGAAGAGGCAAGACTTAAATATCCAAAACCACTAGACGTGATCGAAGGCCCATTGATGGATGGGATGAATATCGTAGGCGACCTGTTTGGTGCAGGAAAAATGTTCTTGCCACAGGTTGTAAAGAGTGCAAGGGTGATGAAGAAAGCCGTTGCGGTTCTAACTCCTTACATTGAACAGGAAAAAGAAGAGCGTAAACAGGCCCATCTTAGCGCGGGCACCACCAATGAAGAAGCAGCCGGTGCAGCGAAGATTTTATTGGCTACCGTAAAAGGTGATGTTCACGACATCGGGAAAAATATTGTAGGTGTTGTGCTCGGTTGCAATGGTTATGATATTATTGACCTGGGTGTAATGGTCGCCACCGATAAGATACTGGATACTGCCATAAAAGAAAAGGTTGATATCATCGGGCTAAGCGGGCTTATCACGCCTTCGCTGGATGAAATGGTACACGTGGCACATGAAATGAAACGCAGGGGTATGACCCTCCCCTTGCTGATTGGCGGTGCCACTACTTCGCGCATGCACACCGCTGTAAAGATCGCCCCGCAATATAATGATGGCGTTGTGCATGTATTAGATGCCAGTAGGAGTGTAACCGTTGCCGGTAGTTTACTCAGTAAAGAACAAAAGCCGGATTTTTTGATCGGTATCAAAAAAGAATACGATAAACTAAAAGAAGATTTTGGTAATAAAAGATCATCGAAAGCCTATTTACGTTTTGAGGAGGCGCAAAAGAACGGTGCTGTGATGAACTGGGATAATTATACACCTGTTACGCCAACTTTTACCGGAACAAAGATCCTGGAAAATTATGCCCTTGAAGAAATAGCAGCCTATATAGACTGGCAGCCCTTTTTCATTGCCTGGGAGATGCATGGTAAGTTTCCACAACTGTTAAGTGATCCCGTAATTGGTGTTGAAGCCACGAAATTATACAATGACGCCAAAAAATTATTACAGCAGGTCATTGATGAAAAATGGTTGAGCGCAAAAGGCGTTGTTGGTTTTTGGCCAGCCAATAAAATTGCGGCAGATACAATAGATGTTAAAGCCCACTCCAACTCCCCAGAAAAGAGAGGGCTGGTAAGACTTGAATTCTTACGTCAGCAAATTAAAAAAGCAGAGGGGCAGCCTAATCTTTCTTTAGCCGATTTTATTAAACCAGGTAGCAAAGTGTTTAACGATCTAAGTTCTCCCGCGGAATGGGGGGCCGATCATATTGGCGCATTCTCTGTAACCATTAGCGGCATCGAACAACACATCAAAAATTTCGAGTCAAATCATGATGATTATAATAAAATAATCTTACAGGCCCTCGCCGACCGGTTAGCAGAAGCCTTTGCAGAGTTGCTCCACAAAAAAACCCGGCAGGAATACTGGGGTTATGTAAAAGATGAGCAACTGAGCAATGAAGCATTGATCAAAGAAGAATACCAGGGTATACGTCCGGCGCCGGGCTACCCAGCCTGTCCGGATCATACAGAGAAATATAAACTCTTTCAGTTGTTGGGTGGAGAAAAAGCAACCGGGATAATGCTTACAGAAAGCCTGGCCATGTATCCGGCAGCTTCGGTATGCGGCTGGTATTTTGCCAACCCCGAAAGTAAATATTTTGGCGTGGGTAAAATAAGTGAGGACCAGCTAAATGATTATGCAAAAAGAAAAGGCATGGGCCTGGAAGATGCCAGGAGATGGCTAAGGCCGATACTTGAATAAGTGGTCTCATAAAATTCCCTGGAAAAAAAGTTGAATAAAGTTGTTGTTGTACAAGTGAGTGACACAACAAAAGCTGAGCAGATATCCTTAAGTTTGTTACACAAAAAAATTCCATGCGTATCATTTCCTACAACGTTAACGGCATACGTGCCGCTTTTAAAAAAGGTTTTATTGACTGGCTAAAAACAAATCCTGCAGATATCATTTGCTTACAGGAAACAAAAGCCACTAAAGATGATGTTGATGTTAAACAATTGGAGGCATTGGGGTTTCACCATCACTGGTACAGTGCACAAAAAAAAGGGTATAGCGGTGTGGCTGTTTTCTCTAAGACAAAGCCCGATGCCGTAACTTACGGTAACGGTTACACGGCAAGCGATGCTGAAGGCAGGGTGATACAACTTGATTTTGGTGACATCCGCCTGATCAATGCTTATTTCCCATCGGGCACTTCCGGCGATGAGCGCCAGGCATTTAAATATGTATGGCTGGATGAATTCTTTAATTACCTCAACAAATTAAAAAAGAAATACCCCAAGATCATACTGGTAGGCGATTACAATATTGCCCACCAGGAAATTGATATTCATGATCCCAGGGGAAATAAGAACAGCAGTGGTTTTTTACCGGAAGAGCGGGCATGGCTCACAAAGTTCCTGGATAGCGGCTGGATCGACACTTTCAGGGTTTTTCACCCCGAGCCGCACCGGTATAGCTGGTGGAGCCAGCGCTTCCCCAGTGTACGTTTAAACAATAAAGGCTGGCGTATCGATTATATAACGGTGACCGAAGTGATGAGAAAACAATTAAAGGATGCCGATATTTTTCCTGATGTAAAACACAGTGATCATTGCCCGATATATGTTGAAATAAAAAAATAGCGTTTCACTGAAAATGCAAACTGAAAAAAATAGTAATGCTCCGGTTTTGCCGCCAACCGGCGGAGGGGGTTTTATATACAATGTCACCATTAAAGTAGACAACACTATAAAAGAAGATTGGCTTAGCTGGTTAAAAGAAATTCATATTCCAGAAGTGATCGATACAGGTTGTTTTACCCAGGCAACCATTTTACAATTATTGGAAGTAGATGACAGTGAAGGCCCTACTTATGCCATACAATACCTGGCCCAAAGTAAAGCGTTATACAACCAGTATATCCAAAATTTTGCAGGCATTATGCGACAAAGATCATTTGACCAGTGGGGTGATAAATTCATCGCCTTTCGCTCAATTATGCAGGTTGTTAACTAATTGTGCAAAAAAAATAATTTTCATTTTGTTAAATTAAATGCGTTTTTATATCCCCTTAAAAACCGCTTGGGCAAAGGATTTCACCGGTTATTCACATAAAACCCTTACTGGCATTGGTTTTCAGCAGGAATTGTAATTTACGGGAAATCATTTCCGGAAGGGTATCTTACCAAAATCCTTGTTCCTTGTGGTTTACAGCGATTCTTTACAGAATAAATTTTTATTAAAAAAATTTTGTTGCAATTAAAAACCGTCTATATTTGTTGCAGTTAAAAAAATCAAAAAAACTAATCATGAACAAAGCTGAATTAATTTCAAAACTTGCTGATGATGCAGGTATTACAAAAACACAAGCAAACACTGCTTTGGATTCTTTTGTTGAAGCAGTAACAAAAACTTTGAAAGGTGGTGGTAAAGTTACACTGGTAGGTTTTGGTACATTCTCTGTATCAAAAAGAGCTGCCCGTAACGGACGCAACCCTCAAACTGGTGCTGTTATCAAGATCAAAGCCAAAAAAGTTGCTAAGTTTAAAGCCGGTAAAGAATTATCAGCTAAAATGTAATGCGTGTTTCAAAACACACCTGCCTGCAGGCAGGCAGGTTAAAAAGCAAGGTGCAACAGTGCCTTGCTTTTTTTGTACATGCAGCGAACAACAATTTCAATTATTCTTATAACAATAAAATCTGTTTATTATGGGACGTGGAGATATAAAAACAAAAAAAGGGAAAATTTTTAGTGGCTCTTTTGGAAAATCAAGGCCATCGAAAGTAGCAAAGAAAGTGGTGGCACCGAAAAAGAAAGCGGTTGCTAAGAAGAAAGCATAATCTTATAGGTACGACGTTAGATGTACACCTAACGTCGTACATTTTTACTAAGGGGCTAAGCGCTCCGTCTTCCACCCGCCCTCTTTCAATAAAGTATATTGGATCCTGTCGTGCAGCCGGCCCGGGCGGCCCTGCCAAAATTCTATGCTATCAGGCTTTACAATGTACCCACCCCAATGATCCGGGCGGGGGATATTTTTATCGCCAAACTGTTGCTGGTACAGTGTTGCCCGTTCATCAATGACCTCCCTTTCGGTGATCACCCTGCTTTGTGGTGAAGCCCATGCTCCCAACTGGCTATCCTTTGGGCGTGAAGAAAAATAGGCATCGCTTTCTGCAAAAGATATTTTTTCTACGCTGCCCGATATCCTTATTTGCCGCTCTAATTCTTTCCAGAAAAAAACCAGGCAGGCTTGTGGGTTTTCGGACAATTCCTTTCCCTTGCGACTTTCATAATTAGTAAAGAAAACAAACCCCCGCTCATTATAATCTTTTAGTAATACGATCCTGGCACCCGGAACACCTGAAGCGGTTGCCGTTGCCAGTGTCATGGCATTTACTTCATCGATCTCACTTTTGATGGCATCATCCCACCACTTACCAAATTGCAGGATAGGGTCCCTATCCACATCTCTTTCCAGCAATGCTTGCTTTTTATATTCTTTCCGTATATCGGCGATGCCAGGCATGGTAAAATTTTATGTAACAAAATTCACATAATTAAAGCAAACAAAAAAGCACGACTTTAAAGTCGTGCTTTAAAAAGTATCCAAAACTAAAAGATACCTTATCCTTGTTTTGTCTTGTCTTCTATATCATGTTTCAGGCTATCAAAGCCTCCTTTGATACTATCCCCTGGGCTTCTGAACATATAAGCAGAGGCAAGTACCCCGATAGCTGCTGCTGCGCCAATAAAAATTCCAAAACCATAACTGGCACCAAAGCCGGTTGGAATATTAATGAAATAAAGCAATACGCCTAATACAGCCAGTGCTCCGCAAGCTAATGCTACAAACCAAAAGGTTGATGCCATTGTTTTTGTTTGGTCACCCAAAAATGCAGATATGCCGGCTCCGATAAAAGCTATAAAGGCAAGCATTCCCCAGCTGTGCATTCCGTTAACGCTACCTCCCCCGAAGCCTCCAAAGCTTATTGTGATCCAGGGTAAAAAACATGAGATAATGCCAACCGCAGCGGCAATCAAAACAAATTTCCGTTGTTTGTTCAGTGTTTGAAAGTTCATATGCAATAAGTTTTAGGATGTTAAAATAAAAAATTGATTGCAGCTATCCAAGTGTTTGCGGTTATATTTTTAAAAACTAATTCACAATCAGCAATTATTATGAATCTTAACCTACAATTCGCGGGTACGCTGCGTAGTTTCCAACATTGCGACTCTCGCCTTTAACTCATCCCGCTCTATAACGGTATTGGCTAAATGGCTTTCTACGACTCCTATTTTCCCTGCAATTTGCTGCAATAACCGGTTCCTTGTATCCAACTCCTCCAACTGTGCCTGGATATCTGTAAGCTGCGATTGGGAATAAGCATATTCCTGTAACAGGGCATTATACAACTGTTGTAATCTTGCAGCGGCTGTTAGTTCCTGTTCCAGTTCCAGCTCTCTTTCTACGGCCCCTTCAGCCTGTTGTTGCTTTTCACCGATATGATTCTGCATCGTTTGTAATTCATCCAGTTGCACATCCAGCATGCTTCTCAGTTCTGCCGCAGCCGCCGCATTTTCTTTTTGGATCTCCAGTTCCTGCTCCCGTTCAAAAAGTATGGCATTTAGCTCCTTTATTTGCACCTGGAGGCTCTCATTCTCAGTAATTAAATGGTTAAGTTGTTCAGGTGATAACATATTAATTTTTCCCCTTTTCCGGGTATTCCCTTCAAATTATATGATTTAAGGCCCAAAAACAAGAAAATGAGCCGTTTTTTGTATCTTATAGGCAATAAAGGACTGTTGGGCAGCGTATAGAACGATCCGGGCATCTTAGTAAAAAACTGCCCGATGTAAAACTGGAAGTAATTGACCGAAGAGGAACTCATACGAGGATGTATAAAGGAAGAAGCCATCTGCCAAAAAGAGGTTTTTCACCGCTACGCCGGCCGTATGCTGGGTGTTTGTAACCGTTATGCCCGTAACAGTGCGGATGCGGAAGATATATTGCAGGATGCTTTTATTAAGATATTTGAAAAGATACACCAGTTTAAATTCGAAGGGTCTTTTGAAGGATGGATAAGAAGGATCATGGTAAATACGGCACTTAAGAAATATTCACTGCGCCGGTACGAAAAAGAGGTAAGTGGTTACGAGATAAAAGACAGGGATGAAAGTGGAATGGAACCTTCGGCTTATGCACATTTAACACAGAAAGAATTACTGGATCTTATAAATAATTTACCTGAGGGATACCGGATGATCTTTAATTTATATGTGATAGAAGGATACCAACATGATGAAATTGCGGAGATGTTGGGAATACAACCGGGTACCAGTCGCAGCCAATTGGTAAAAGCCCGTAATATGCTGCAGAAACAAATTTTACAATTACAAAAAGTTGCGGTGTGAACAATAACCAACTATTTGATGAACATATAAAAGGCCAGTTCAGCGATTACGCTCCTGATGTGCCCCCGCGCATCTGGGAGAATATCATGGCTGAAAAAGAAAAAAGAAAGCCTGCAGGTTTTTGGTTCTCTCTTTTCAATACCCGGAATATGTTGGTGTTGCTTGGTTTGTTGCTTGCCGGAGGTACTGGTGCGTGGTTGATATTCAGAAATTCAACTGTTACAACCAGTGAAAAAAATATGGCACAATCACCCATTGAAAAAAACATAGCCGTTCCGGTAAACCCGGCTTCATCAACAGAGAACAGGCCTGCTTCAGCTGAAAATAAAAATGATGCACCGGTAACCAGCAGCAATAATAATAGTAACACCGTAACAATTGCACCGGTAACACCCACTGTACAGGATGAGCAAAAAAATACTGCAGCGAATACTCCTTCCCGTGATTTCAAGTCGGGTAAAGCAGCCGCTTTTACTTCCATGCGTATTCATTCACCTTCATTACAATCTGATGTAAATAACGGGCCGACTGTGTACAATAAAATAACGGCGGGGATAACAGGCAATGTAAATAAGGATAATGGTAAAATAGCAGATGCCGGCCTCTTGATCAATGATAATATTTTGACACAGGGTAGCATGCTGGGCCGGTTGATGTATGGATCACAAGTGATTACAGCTACCAAAAAGAATAATGATGAACTGAGATCACATGCACTCTTTGGATTTTTACCCGGCTGCCCTGCGTTTGAAAAAGATGCTGCGGGCAATAAGAGGTACATCGAACTCTATGCCGGACCTGATATTGCCATGCGCAACCTAAGTGATACCGGGAATTCTGTTTACCTCCAAAAAAGAAAAGAAAGTTCAAAGGTTTCCTCTGCTTACAGTGCAGGCATCAGTTATACAAGAGTGTTTAACAATTCCATGAGTTTAAGGGCAGGCATTAACTATAGCCAGATAAATGAAAAATTCACTTTTGTGCAGGGTAATCTTGTACAGATAACTTATATCATTGATGCCAATGGCGATACCACAGGAAGCTATATCACAACCGGCACACGGTATAAGACAACACATAATAAATACCGCAGCATTGATGTGCCTTTATTGATTGGTTATGAAATGGGTAACGGGAGGCTACATGCAAACATCAATGCCGGGGTTGTTGTAAATGTTTACAGTTGGCAAAAGGGCGAAGTGTTGGACACCACGTTTCAACCGGTTACCATTACAACCGGAAAAGGCTCATCGCCTTACCAGTTTAAAACAAATGCCGGCGTAGGCTTCATGAGCGGAGTATCTGTTTATTATAAATTAAATGATAAAATTCATGTAATGGCTGAGCCTTATTTCCGGCACAATTTTACACCAATGAATAAAGACAATTTAACGATCAAACAAAAATACAATACTGCAGGCCTGAGGCTGGGCCTGCGTATTGACCTTAAGTGACAGGCAGCAATAACTATGAATAAAGCATCTTATTATTGAAGTTGCAAGAAAAAACAAAGCAATGAACAGAAAAACGGTCATACTCTTTTTAATCAACGCAGGCTTTCTTTTAAGCGCCTGTCAAAAAAATACTGACATATTTGTCCCTGATGCAGGGCAGATCGGCGGGCCCGATACCAGTTGGTACAGTACCATCACTTCCACCATGCCCGTCAATGATGTACGGAATAGCTTGCTAATAGATACTTATAAAGATTCCATACAGGTTGGCAGCAACACTTCTTATATTACAGCACCCAGTGGCCTGCAATGTTATTTTCCTGCCAATTGTTGTGTTGGTAACACGGGACAAACAATAACCGGTAGCGTAAATGTAGAGTTGATGCTGATAAAAAAGAAAGGAGATATGGTGCGTTTAGGCAGGCCAACAACTTCTAATGGCCGGCTACTAGTGGGTGGAGCCGGAATATTTGTTCGCCTGAAAAAAGAAAATAATGAACTCCAATTGGTTCCAGGTATAAAGATACAAGCCAGGTACACAGAGCAACCCATTAGTACGCAACTAAGATTATTCAACGGGGATGAATCCAATGCAGGCGCATTCAATTGGTTACCCAATACAGATCCAAACAACACGTTTACGGTCACGCCTTCTTATTATGAAATTCAATCCAGTCACCTTCGTTGGTTTGGTTCCGATTATTTTTATGACACTACGGGTATCTCAAGGGTATCTGTAAAAACAGAGCTTGCTTCTTATTTTACCAATGCCAATACGATCGCATATACTGTGTTCAAAGATTTTCGTTCCGTGGTTGGTATGTATGGCGACATTGGTTCAAAAAAATTCACTACAGGCCTACTTCCTGTGGGTAAAGCGATCACCGTGGTGGTAATATCAAAACAAGGCAATGATTATTTCCTTGGATACGAAAATACCATTACCGCTGTACCCTCATCAGGTAGCGCTCCAATGCAAACCGTATCGGTAAAACCGGTAAAGACATCATTAGGTGATATCATAGCATTCCTTAATACGCTCTAACGGACAAACATCTTCATAAAAACCAAGAGGCTACCCGGAAACAGGTAGCCTCTTTTATATTAGATAGCAGTTAGTTTACTTAACTCACCAATGTCCCTACTTTTTCGCCCGTTACCACTTTCAAGAGATTGCCTGGTGTATTCATATCAAAAACAACAATGGGCAGATCGTTTTCCATGCAGAGGGTGAAAGCCGTCATGTCCATCACCTTCAGGTTTTTTTGAATGCAGTCTGCAAAGGAAATGGTTTCAAACCTTGTTGCAGTTGGATCTTTTTCAGGGTCGGCCGAATAAATACCATTTACCCTGGTTCCTTTTAATATTACATCTGCCTTTATTTCGATCGCCCGTAATGATCCGGCCGTATCTGTAGTAAAATAAGGGTTCCCCGTACCTGCTCCAAATATTACCACCCTTCCTTTTTCCAGGTGACGCATAGCCCTGCGACGGATATATGGTTCTGCGATCTGCTCCATCTTAATAGCACTTTGCAGCCTGGTATATACACCAGCTTTTTCGAGGCCGCTTTGTACTGCCATACCGTTGATCACAGTTGCCAGCATACCCATGTAATCGCCCTGCGCCCTTTCAATGCCGGTTTCGGCTTCATTCATGCCGCGGTAAATATTACCACCACCAATTACAATGGCTACCTGCACGCCCAGTTCTGTAACACTTTTAACATCCTGTGCATAGCGGGCGATCACGTCACTGTCTAAACCAAAACTCTTGTCACCCATTAAAGATTCTCCGGAAAGTTTTAATAAAATTCTTTTGTACCTGGGAAGCATGTGTAATGAATATTTTTGCGAAGATATATTTTTATAATTGTTTCAGCACTTTTATTGATTACAACCGCAGGCGATCGGCGAAAATTTGTATGATCCGTGGCAATATCCTCTGCTGCAGGCACAAAAAAACCTTACAAAATTAATCATAAGGTTTCTTTATTAAGTTATGGATATTTATTATCCTAAAGCCACTCTTTTAAATTCTGTGATCTTAATATCTGCGTCAATGCTTTTTAGATAATCAGCAACTGACTTACTGTTATCTTTTACAAACGGCTGGGCCATCAATGTATTTTCCTTAAAGAATTTATTTACTTTGCCGATTGCGATCTTCTCAGCCATTTCAGCCGGTTTGCCTTCTGCTTTTATTTGCTCAATGGCAATATCTTTTTCCCTTGCAATGGTTTCTGCGGAGATAGAAGTTTCGTCAACTGCCAAAGGATTCATAGCGGCGATCTGCATGGCTACATCCTTACCCAGTTCGTATGCATGCTTATTCATACCTACAAGTACACCCATCCGGTAGGCTCCGTGAATATAGCTGGCTACATAATCTGCATTCACTCTTTCAAAACGGGTGATGCCTATCTTTTCTCCGATCGCAGCCAGTTTATCATTGATCAATTCAGAAACTTTTTCATTACCAATCATTACTTCGTTCAACTCGTCAATGCTTTGTGCATTACGGTCAATGGCTGCATTGGCAATATTTTGTACAAAGGCCACAAACTCGGGGTTACGACTAACAAAATCTGTTTCGGCACTGATGCATAATATGATGCCGCTTTTATGATCCGCCGTTGTTTGTGCAATTATTACGCCTTCTTTGGCTTCCCTGTCGCTGCGCTTTGCGGCAACTTTCTGCCCTTGTTTGCGCAACCAATCGATGGCTGCTTCAAAATCGCCATTGCTTTCTGTTAACGCTTTACGGCAATCAAGCATTCCTGCTCCGGTTGCCTGGCGTAATTTATTGATATCTGCTGCTGTTATTGTTACACTCATCGTGAATTAAAAATTAAAAATTAAGAATTAAGAATTACCTCGCTCCACCGCCACCACCGGCCGGCCTTCTGCCACCAGCTCCCGGCCCTGCAACACGACGCTTTGGTTGAGAAGAAACTCCCCTGCCGCCACCGCGTTTATTCCTGTCGTCACCACCATCAGCCTTTTGTTCAAAACGGGCCGCTTTGGCTTCTGCACTTTCTTCTGTATCACTGCTGTCGTCTTCATCTTTATCTGCCTGGCGTTCCTGCAAACCTTCTGCAATGGCAGCCGTCAAATAATTAACGATGATAGAAATTGATTTTGTTGCATCATCATTTGCGGGAATGGCAAAATCAATTTTATTAGGATCGCAATTGGTATCTACCATACCAAAAGTGCTGATGTTCAGTTTTTTTGCTTCGGCCAATGCAATGTGCTCGTGTCCTATATCCACCATGAATAAAGCTGCCGGTACTCGGCTTATCTGGGCGATACCACCTAATACTTTTTCCATTTTATCTTTATCACGGGTAAGTGTTAAACGTTCTTTTTTAGTAAGACTTTCAGCACTTCCGTCTGCCAGCATTTTTTCAATGCTCTGCATTTTCTTCACACTTTTACGAACGGTGTTGAAGTTGGTCAACATACCACCTAACCAACGTTCTGTAACAAACGGCATGTTTACACGCTTTGCACATTCGCTTACGATCTCTTTAGCCTGTTTTTTGGTGGCTACGAACATTATTTTTTTTCCGCTGCGCGCAATTGCTTTTAATGCAGCAGCAGAATCCTGTAAACCTTCTACGGTCTTGTTCAGGTCAATAATGTGAATGCCTTTCTTTTCGGCAAAGATGTAAGGCAACATTTTTGGATTCCATTTCTTTTTCAAATGACCAAAGTGTACGCCTGCTTCGAGTAGCTGTTGCTGTAAGGAAGTTGTATTTTCCATTGTATGTTATTGATGTAGTTATTTAAATTTATTGTTCATAGTTCATGGTTAATAGTTCATAACGAATTGCATTTACAATGAACCATAGGCCATGAATCCATGTTTTAACGTTTGCTGAACTGGAAGCTCTTTCTTGCTTTTTTACGGCCCGGTTTCTTACGCTCAACAGAACGGGGATCGCGTTTAAGCATACCCGCCGCTTTGAGTGCAGGGCGATAATCAGCGCTTACTTCCAATAAAGCACGGGCGATACCCAGCTTTGCAGCTTCGGCTTGTCCTTTTACTCCGCCGCCGGTAGCGTTTATCACTACATCGAATTTATCGGCAGATTCAACAGTTTTAAAAGGCGCTTCAACCTGGTTTTGTAAATAAACCAACGGGAAGTACACTTTATAATCTTTACCGTTAACGGTAATTTTTCCGTCGCCTTTAGAAAGGAAAACACGGGTTACCGCTTCTTTTCTGCGACCGACTGCATTTTTTTGCTTTTCCATTTATTTTTATTTGGTCCCGATAACTATCGGAATAATTTAATTAATTGTTTGTCGCCCTAGGCTTGCCAAAGGGTTAAAATTTTAATGCTTTTGGTTGTTGTGCACCATGTGGATGTTCAGCACCTGCATATACAAATAATTTTTTGTACATCTGGCGGCCTAAACGGTTCTTAGGCAACATGCCTTTTACTGCTCTTTCAATAATTACTTCGGGCCTGCGTTTCAATAAATTCTTTGCCGCTTCTTCTTTACGGCCACCCGGGTAACCGCTGAAAGTGTCATAAACCTTATCATCTAATTTATTACCGGTGAATACAACTTTTTCACAGTTGGTCACAATAATAAAGTCCCCGCAATCAACGTGGGGAGTGTAATAGGCTTTATTCTTACCACGAAGAATAGCCGCAATTTTGGCACACATGCGACCAACGGTTTGATTAGTACCATCAACAACATACCAGTTGTGTATAACGGTAGCCTCGTTCGCATGTTTGGTTGTGAAATGTAATTTGCTCATTGTTTAATGTTTTAAGTTTTTTATCCTTTGAAATCCTGAGCGGAACCAAAGGTTAAGTTTAACCACAGCCATCCCCGTGGTTTTAAATTTGGACGGCGAAGGTAATTGTATATGGCCTTACATTCCAAAGAAAAAGGGAAGTATTTTTCACCACTCTTTCATAAATAATTGATTATCAGTAAAATTTTTGACCAAAAAAATAAATATGTAATTAGGTAGATAGGCAAACCTGCAAAAATAGGATCACGGAGTATAATAATATATAAGAGTATACAGGTGTTGAAACCTTAGAGCTGGAGAAAACAAATGGGCTACTGCATCCGGCATTTACACATTGCTAATTCCCAAACAGTTTCTCTCCATTCACATAAGTAGCCAGTACTTTTGCTTTCAGTACATCCGTTAGCTGGCAATTCATAAGGTCGGTATCTAAAAGAATAAAGTCTGCGAATTTTCCCGGCTCCAGGCTTCCCTTTTCTTTTTCTTGAAAGGATGCTTTGGCAGCCCAGATCGTCATCCCCCTTAAAGTTTGTTCGCGGCTTAGTGCATTTTCCATTTGAAAACCATTGGCCGGAAATCCTTTGGCATCCTGCCTGGCCACTGCAGCAAAAAAAGTTTTAAACGGACTGATATCTTCTACCGGGAAATCGGTTCCCAATGGGATCCATTTATTCTGCTCCATTAATTGTTTGTATGCATAAGCACCTTTTACTCTTTCTGCACCTAACCGTTCCTGTGCCCAATACATATCACTGGTGGCATGAGTAGGTTGTACGGATGGAATAATATTATAGTCGCCAAAAAAATGAAAATCATTTTCGTTCACTACCTGTGTATGTTCTATTCGCCAACGCAGGTCATTCTTTCCTTTTAAATATTTTGCATAAATATTCAATATGGTCCTGTTGCCACTATCTCCAATGGCATGGGAGCATATCTGCCAGCCCTTTTGAGAAACAATAGCAACTACCGAATCAAGGTGTGCCGGTGAACTTAATAAAAAACCCGACCAGCCTGGTCTGTCATCGTAAGGTTTTAACAGGCAGGCTCCACGGGAACCAAGCGCCCCATCAGCATATATCTTGAACGCACATAACTGCAGCCGGTCTGTTTTTATTTTTCCTTTACTGAAGGCAAGGTCATAATTTTTTTTTGCGTCACTTAACATGGCGTATACACGCATTTTAAGATCGCCTGTTTTTTGCAGGCTGTCGATGAACAGCACCATTTGATAATCCAACCCGCATTCGTTTACTGTTGTTAACCCTGTTGCAAAGCAATTGCTTTGTGCAAGAAGCAGGGCCGTTTTTGTTTGTGATGCATCGGGGCTGGGGATCTTTGAAGAAACAAGTTTTACTGCATTATCAACAAGGATACCGGTCAATTTTCCATTCTTTACTTCAATTTCGCCCCCGGCTATTTTATCGCCAGCCCTGATACCGGCAAGTTCAAGTGCTTTTTGATTTGCGATCGCCGCATGCCCGTCGATCCTTGTCAATAAAACCGGGCGATCGGAAAATGCTTCATTCAACTTTTCATTATCAGGGAATACTTCAACAGGCCACCGATTCTGATCCCAGCCTCTTCCCGTCAACCACCAGCCTGCAGGCAGCCCAATTACAAAATCCTTGCAATGCTGAAGTACATCTTCCCAGCTTTTAGTGCCCGCTAGGTTCACACTTTGTAAACTAAACCCATAATTCACAAAATGAGTATGGGCATCAATAAAACCCGGGAATACAGCTTTGCCTTGCACATCTTTTATTTCAGCAGCATCATAAGTTTTTAATATCTCATCATTCTTTCCCACGGCAATTATTTTTCCATCTTTAACAGCCATTGCTTCGGCAATAGTGAATGTTGAATCAACAGTATATATTTTTGCATGATGGATAATAAGGTCGGCTTTGGTACGGGAATTCGAAGAACAGGCGATAAGCGACAGACAACAGGCGACAGGCAACAGGGAGTAAAAAAATTTAGAGTGAAAAGGCATAAAAAATGTTTTCCCAAAAATACATAAATGCTGCGATCATAATTTTTAACTTTGGAACATGTTTACTGTACAACAAACAAAAGAGCTCCAGGAATTAACGAAGCGTTTAATATCGAGCAAGGAGCAAACAATAAAGCATAAAGAGGTGGAACTACTCCGTAATGTGCTGAGGTTCCATGAATACCGTTACTATGTTCAAAATGATCCGCTGATCAGTGATTTTGAATACGATACTTTATACAAACAACTCGAAAAATTTGAGCAAGAAGACCCTGCGGCAATAACTGCTGATTCTCCCACACAAAGAGTAGGCAAGGGATTGATCAAAGATTTTCCCAAAGTACAGCACCTGGTGCCTATGCTGTCTTTAGAGAATTCTTATAACGCTGATGACCTGCTCGATTTCGATCGCAAAGCAAGGGAGCTATCGGGTTTACCCGAAATAGAATATTGTGTGGAGCCGAAGTTTGATGGCGCCAGCATTTCACTAATCTATGAAAATGACCTGTTGTTGCGTGGCGTAACAAGAGGCGATGGTGTGGTTGGAGACGAGATTACCCTCAACATCAAACAGATAAGGTCTGTTCCACTCTCGGCAAAATTCAGCGGGTATGGTATTCAGCAAATAGAGATCCGCGGAGAAGTACTGATGAATAAAAATAATTTTAAGGCATATAATGACGCCTTGATCGAAGAAGGAATACCACCGCTTGCCAATCCCCGTAATGCAGCCGCAGGTTCGCTGCGCATCAAGGATACGGCGGAGGTTAGCCGAAGAAATCTGGAAGCATTCTTATACCATGTTAGTTATACAGCGACAGGCAATAGGCAAAACGCAATAAGCAATAAGGAACCTAAAACTCACTCAGGTATGTTGGAAATGTTGTGGGAATTAGGTTTCAGGAGTCCAAAAAAAGAAATGAAACAGATCAAAGGAATTGAAGGTGTGATAAAACATGTACAGGAATTTGAAAAACTAAGAGATGGGCTTGCTTATGAAATTGATGGCATGGTGATAAAAGTGAATGACCTTAAGCTACAGGAACGTTTGGGCATGACCTCCCACCATCCCCGCTGGGCGATCGCTTTTAAATTTAAAGCAAGACAGGGCACCAGTAAATTAGTAGCAGTAGAATTCCAGGTTGGCAGAACCGGTGCCGTTACTCCCGTTGCCAAAATAGAACCTGTGCAGGTAGGTGGCGTTACCGTTAGTAGCATCTCCATTCATAATGAAGAATACATCAAAGAAAAAAACCTGATGCTGGGTGATACCATACTGATCGAAAGAAGTGGAGATGTGATACCCCAGATCGTAAAGTCCTTTAGCGAATTGCGCAATGGAAGTGAAAAGAAGATCAGGTTCCCTAAGCATTGCCCGGTTTGTGGTAATGAACTGTATAAGCCCGAAGAAGATGCCGTATGGCGCTGTATCAACCTTGCCTGTCCGGCCCATATTGTGGAAGGTATTATCCATTTTGTGAGTAAAGACGCAATGGATATACGCAGTTTTGGTGAGGCGAATGTGCGCAAATTCTATGAGCTCGGATTGTTGAAAGACATCCCGGGCATATACGCTTTACCGTTTGATGAGATCAGGAAATTGGAAG
>JANYIM010000010.1 GCA_025362055.1 Bacteroidota bacterium | reverse complement strand
CCCGCAAGTAATTTCCAACAAGGAAATTATACCATCCAGATCTATCAAAATGGATTCCTGATCGGCGAAGGGACGCGTGAGTTGAGGAAGGGCGGTTTATTTAGTTAATTTATTTGTGCCTGGCTATATTTCTTACAGGCTCCTGAAGTTTTTTAACTAGGGGGTCAAACTGGAAAAGGAGGAAAAAGAGAAGCAGTTTCTCCTTTTCCTCCTTTTCTTATTCATACGCTTAGCTCATTCCAATACATTTTTCCCGGGTGCCCATTTCTTCTGCCATGCGGGATAGGCCTTTAATGCTTTTTGAGGTTCATAGGTGTACCATCCATAGCCATCCCTCCTTTCTCTTTCTACTTCGGCTAAAGAATAAACAACTTTACTATCGCGGTTGCAGAATAACGGCCGATGCGTTTTTAATTCATAATAACGGGTCCATATAGGTGCTGCCAATGAATCGTTCACCACACGCCTGTCTGTTCTTGATATGCGGTATGGTGTCAGCATTTCCGGCGCTGCAAAGGTCTCTACCCTTATACCCCTGATCTCCGATACTTTGAACCATGTTACTGCATCCTGCACTGCATCAATAATTGCTTTAGAAGGATCTTTAATATCCATCAGTAATTGAACGATGCCAACACTTTCCCTGTTACAAATACTGGGCGGTTCAAACTTTCTTGCCCAGGCAGGCTGTAAATCAATCTCATCATATTGCTGGCACCAGGCCGTAGGTTTACCGGCATCATTGATCTGTGTTTTTAAAATGCATGCCAGCCCTTTATCAAATGCGGTTTGCATTTGCCGTCTTATTTTTTCATTTACAAAACTGTATTCGGGTTTGCCGTCCAATACGTCTTTTAGCAGCCACATGATCCCACCAAATGCATCATCATTATAAGTAACATAGCGGCTGTATCCCTTCTCCAGCGGGTAGTACTGCGGCCAGCCGCCATTGCCATACTGTGCAGAAAGGATAAAGTTGAACCCTTTTAATGCCGCAGCTTTATACTTTTCTGTTTTCGTATAAAAGTAGGTTTTGCTAAGGTATTCTACCTGCGTATATGTGTTGCTGTTATCAAACGTAGTGTTGAGTACCTGCTTTACTTTCACCAGGCTGTCTGCCTGCTCCGGGGTAAGTATCGCCTGCATGTCGTAATTCTTGGGCCAGCCACCATTGTCTTTCTGGTACAATAATATATTATCTGCTATCGCAGTAATTTCTGTGGCTTTGTATTGGGGATGCCCGGGCCTTGGTAGTATCACTGTTCCCTTTTCATTGATATCGTACCAATGATGGGTGTCATCACTGAAGCCCGCCAGGCTAATACTTATAGGTTTGGATGTTTGTGCACTGTCCTGTGCTTTGGAAGAAAAGCAGGAAAGGAGCAATGCTGATAAGAATAGGATATAGCGCATATCGTTGAATTGAGGATAGTAAATATAAGCAGGAGCTTTTAATTGTTTGGAATTTTGTCCGGCAACGTTCCCGTAAATTTTCTTTACCTGTACTAAATGAAGCCCTACATTTGGTATCGATTGTACGCATATAAAAAACACCAACATGAACCCCATCCATAAAATCTTATTGGCCGTTGCCAGGCCTCTTTTTTTTGTTACTGTCCTGTTGGCCCTTTGCCTCGCAGCTTTTTCACAGGAAAAAAATGAAGCATGGTATATTACCAATGCACCATTTAAAATGGACGCAATAAAAACTCCCGAATTTGCAAAAAATGTTTATTCCATTAAGGCCTATGGCGGCACCCCCGACGGCCAAACACTTAATACGGCTGCGTTCGAAAAAACGATTGCAGCCTGTGCCGGCGCAGGTGGTGGCACAGTACTGGTTCCACCAGGATTATGGCTTACCGGCCCGATACAATTAAAGAGCAATATCAATTTATGTGTAGAGCGGGGGGCTTTGATCTTGTTTACAACAGATCACACGCAATACCCGATGATCAAATCGTCTAACAACAGTAGCAGTTATGTGCCTGCTTCGCCCATTTACGGATATGACCTTAAAAATATTGCCATCACCGGAGATGGGGTAATTGACGGTGCTGGTGAAAGCTGGCGGCCCGTAAAAAAAGAGAAAACAACAGAAGGCCAATGGAAAAATTTATTATCCTCGGGCGGAGCCATAAGCAAGGATGGCAAACTATGGTGGCCCACAAAGGAAGCAATGGAAGGGGAAGATTATTTGAAAGGGCTTAAACAAAAGAACGTCAAGCCGCTTGCTGAAGATTATCTTCTTGCGAGAGACTTTCTTCGCCCTTATATGTTGTATCTGGTGAATTGTGAAAATGTACTGCTCGAAAATATTACGCTGCGCAACAGTCCTAAGTTCGTCTTTTATCCCAATCACTGTAATAATTTAACCATGCGTGGTGTAACCATTTTTAATGAATGGTGGGCACAGAACGGGGATGGTATTGATATTAGTGCCTGCAAAAATGTGATGATCTATAAATGCACCGTAAGTGCCGGTGACGATGGAATTTGTATGAAGTCGAGTGGTGGCAAGAATGATGCAGCCGGCACTTTTAATTTGGAAAATGTAATTGTTGCAGGTTGTACCGTTTATCATGCTCATGGCGGTTTTGTCATTGGCAGCAATACCGATGGCGGTATGCGCAACATCTTTGTAAGCAATTGTAGTTTTGACGGAACCGATGTTGGTATCAGGGTAAAGAGTAATGCCGGCAGGGGGGGCTTGGTAAAAGATATTTATATCAATAATATTTTCATGAGCTCCATTGCAAATGAAGCGGTGCTATTTGATACCTATTATGAAGATATGCCTGCAGGTACAGTAAAGGATTCTTCTGTAAAAACAGTAAGAGATAAAATTCCGGAGTTCACTGATTTTCATATCAGTAATGTTTATTGCAATGGCGCCAAAAAAGCAATTTCCATTACAGGGCTAGCCGATATGCCCGTACACAATATTTATTTTGACCATCTTGTTATTTCGGCAGATGCGGGCCTGGTTGCAAAAGATGCCGCCACACTCGACCTGAAGAATGTACAATTGACCGGTATGAAAAAAGACCCTGTCAATTCACTGGAGCATGTAAAAGGTTTTAACATCAGTAATGGATATTTTCAACCCTCATCAAAAATTTTCATTAAAGCAGATGCTGCTTCTTCAGGTGTAAAAGTAGATGCTACCGACCTGCATGATGTGAAAGATGCGGTGCAGGGTGGTGATTAGCGGGTTTCAATGAGGTTTTTTATAAAATCTTTATGCCGCTTACTCCCTGTTTAATACTTTACTTATGCCTGCGCAGGTAATTTTACATCGCAAATTTTTAAGCGATGAAAAAGATCACAAGGGTAGTTTTAATAATGGGTATGATCGCAGGCCTCTCTCCATTTATCAATACAGTAGCTGCACAACAAAAGGGCGAACCCTTTGATGATGTTGATGCAAGCTGGCAAAACGGAAACGATCGAAGGGATTCATCCGTATTTAAGAACATGCAATACTTTATGCCAAGTATTTTAATAGATGTGAATTACACGCACTCCTTCAACAATCCAAACGACAATACTGTTATTGGTTCCACAGCATTAGCAAGAAACAATGAAGTGCAGCTTTCTGCTTTGCACTTTGGTGGCGACTTTAATTATAAGGGCGCAAGGGCAAGGTTCATGGCACAATTCGGTACACGATCCATTATCGTTCCCCGCAATGATTACAGCCCTTATCGCGGGCAATACCAATTAGCAAACGTTTACCGGTATTTAAGTGAGGCCTATGCAGGTTACCATATCGATAAATGGTATGGCATTAATATAGATGCAGGCATGTTCATGTCTTACATCGGTTTAAATTCTTATTACCAGGCCGAGAATTGGGAATACCAGGCATCTTTTACATCTGATAACACACCCTGGTTCTTCAATGGTGTACGCATACAGATCTTTCCTGCCAAACATTTAAAAATAGAACCCTGGATCATCAATGGTTGGCAGAGTTATGGAAAATTCAACAGCATGCCGGGTATTGGTGGAAATATTTCCTGGATGCCAAACAGTAATTTTAAAGTGCTTACCAATAATTATTATGGAACAGATGCTGCCGGTATTCCACAAAGAAAAAGATTTCATTCCGATAACAGTGTATTACTGCGGTACCATAATAAACCCTCATCAAATGGCATCAGCCGTATGGCATTTTCATTAACGGGTGATATTGGTTTTGAAAAAGGCGGTGGTGTGAATGGATTTAAAAATGGAGATTCTGCACAAGGCCCTGCACAGTATTTTTTAAGTGCCATGCTTTATAATCGCGTTTGGTTTGCAAAAAATAAATTTGCCTGGACGATCGGTGGTGGCGTAATGACCAACCCCGGCCGTTATTTGGTACTATATCCAACCGGACAAGCAAGCCCTTTACCTGATCCAAATAATCCAACTCAAACCGAAGGGGCATTTCCGTTCAGTGCAGCGCCGGGAGATAAATTTACTGGTTGGGACTATTCAACAAATGCAGATTGGATGCCAAACCAAAGTATAACATTTCGGAGAGAGTATGTGCACCGTGCGTCCAATGTTCCTTATTTCGCAGGCAGGGGTGGTGTAACATCGCAAACCGGGTATTCAACCACCCCATTAGATCCCAACTGGCGGCCAGACCTGGTGAAGTCTGAAAGCAGGATCATTATGGCAATCTTATTCAGGTTGTAAAATAAAAGGGCCGCTTGCATAAGCCGGCCCTTTTAGTTGATTTTTCTCATTCCAGTTACGTTAGCGGTTAATCAATTACTAAGGTAAACCATTTAAGATAAATTACCGCCATGCGTGGTTTGTGTAACAGGAACCGGGGCTAAAACCGGTTAATATTATAAGAAAGAATTTCAATAATTATGCTTACTTTTTGAGCCTTAACTAAACTGTCATGTCACAATCACGCCGCGATTTTATTCGCAAAACAGCTATTACTTCTGCAGGCTTATATTTGGGTGTCAATGCCTTCAGTGCAAAAAGTTACCGCAATATCATTGGCGCCAATGATCGTGTAAGGGTTGGTGTTGTTGGTTTTTCGGATAGGCACAGGGGTTCGCATATTCCCTGTTTTATGAATCATTACAAAGAATTGAACTTTGATTTAGTTGCCGTTTCTGATATCTGGAAAAAAAGAAGGGAAGATGGTGCTGCCATGTGGAAAGATAAAATGCAGCATGATGTGATCGCCTGCCGTAACAATGAAGAGATGTATGATAAAAAATTAGTGGATGCCGTATTCATCAGTACGCCCGACTTTCAACATGCCCTGCATGCTATTGAAGCCGTGAAAGCGGGATGTGATGCCTATGTTGAAAAACCATTCGCAGAAACGATGGAAGATAACCGGGCAGCATTAAAAGCAATTAAAGCCACCGACAGGATCGTACAGATAGGTTCGCAAAGAAGAAGCGGGAAGAACTATACTGCAGCAAATGAATTCATAAAGTCAGGTAAGTTTGGCGATATCACCATGGTTGAATTAACATGGAACGTGAATCAGCCGGGACGTTGGCGCAGGCCTGCTTTGTTAGCGCAGTTAAAAGAAGAAGATACCGACTGGGAAAGATTTTTATTGAACAGGCCACATGATACATTTGATCCGAGAAAATACCTCGAGTTCCGTTTGTTCTGGCCCTATTCTTCCGGCTTACCGGGACAATGGATGAGTCACCAGATAGACACTGTTCATTGGTTCAGCGGAATGCAACATCCCCGTTCGGTTGTTGCCAATGGAGGCATCTATATGTGGAAGGATGGAAGAAAGAACTGGGATACGATCACTGCTGTTTTTGATTATGGCCCCGTCAACGACCTTACCAATGGTTTCCAGGTAACTTTTGCTTCGCGTATGCATAATGGTGATGAACATCCTGCAGAGATCTATTATTCCAATGGCGGAGAATTAAACCTTAATACCAATATGGTTTCTTCAAAAGGCGGACTTACAAAAAAGTTTGCCGATGAAATGAAAATGCAACCAAATTTATTGCCTGAACTTAGTTTATCGGAGGTTGTACCTGTATCAACTGCTGCCAATACCGGCGGAGACATCCTCACGTCAAATCATATCCGCAACTGGATGGAATGTATCCGCAGCCGTAAACAACCCAATGCACCGGTTGAAGCAGGTTACAGTCATTCTATTGCAACCATTATGACCAATGCTGCAGTGCACACAGGTTTAAAAGTAACTTTTGATGAAAAGACACAGGAGGTAATGGCAGGAGGTAAGGCATTTAAATATTGAGATAAATTTAACCACAAAG
>JANYIM010000301.1 GCA_025362055.1 Bacteroidota bacterium | reverse complement strand
GCAATGTGGATGGCTATTTCATCTACAGGTAAATCAGCAGGATAAGATTCATTTGTTTCTTTTACGATAATTTCAAATGGCACTTCGGCCCACTCCAGTAATTGTTTGCGGCGGGGAGATTGAGATGCCAGGATGATCTTTTGCATAAGTTTGATTCACCTGGCTACAATAGCCTTAAAAACTATGGTAGCCTATACGGTCATGAATAAATTTTGAAGAATAACATCGACAATATCCCGGTTAACATCACCAGTTTAACAGCCCCGCTTAACCAATGATAATCCTTTGCCACCTGTGCCTTGTACAATTTATGCAGTATCCACAGCAATGGTGCAATGATGAGCCCTACGCAATACAATGCACTCCACCACCAGGCAAACTGCAGTACATAAAATTGCACGATACCAAGAACAGCGATCAAAACAATTATCCATACCGCTACAAATATTTTTGATGCAGGGATACCCCAAACAATGGGCATGGTCTTGCAGCCAAATTTAGCATCACCTTCCATATCTTCCATGTCTTTTATCACTTCCCTTACCAGGGAGATGATGAAGGCGAAACCGGCATAGAGTGCGGCAATTTTTACAAACCTTCTCGAAAGTGTATCCAACACAGCTGCATTGCAATCGATGCAACGCATGGAATTGTAATAACAAAGGAAGGCCACGATGATCACCCATGCAGTAAGCAGGGATATCAGCGTATTACCGATCAATAATTTTCTTTTCAGTGTGATGGAATAGCCAAATAATAAGAACACACATAAAAGATTGGAAAAGCCCAGCCAGTAAGTACGTGAATGGAGATCGATATAAAAACTGATCACGATACCTGTTAAAGAAAGTAAAATATGCAGTGCGATAGCCCATCTTCTTTTTACGATCTTATCAATGACCAGTTTGCCGGGTTTATTGACAGAGTCGATATTGAGATCGAAATAATCATTGATGATATAACCGGCTGCGGCGATTAAAACCGAAGCGATGATGAGCAGGATGAAATGGTTGAATTGAAATGAAGTATTTATCCCTTTATCGCTTAACGGCGCTACAATTGAATAATAAAATAAGAACTGCGTAAGGGCAATGAAGAACAGGTTAGGCCAGCGGATAAGTCGGAAAAACGCAATTAATAATTTCATGAAATGATTTCTGGAACGAAAATAAGTAATGTGAGGGAAGAACCTGCCAGGTTACCCGGTATTTCTACAATTTAAACGCATTCGTAAAACGAAGATGATCGGGCGTTTAAAAATGCTGCCAAAACATGGCAGGTTTGTTTAGCATTATTTGGCAGCAACCGTAGTATCCAGGTGCCAGTGGCCATTCAGTTTCAATACTTTTTCTATAACATCCCTGGCACAACCCCTGCCTCCACCCAATGGAGAAATATATTGTGCTATTTGTTTGATCTCTGTAGCAGCATCAGCCGGGCAACAGGGTAAGCCAACCAGTTGCATGGCAGCATGGTCGGGGATATCATCTCCCATGAATAATATCTCTTCCCATTTTAACTGGTGCTGGTCTGCGTAGTGCATCAGTTTTTCCTTTTTGTTTTCTACCTGTAAAAAATTATCGGTCACACCTAATTTAACAAGACGCATTTTTACTGCATCAGATGTACCTCCTGAGATCACCAAAACACGATAGCCCGTTTTAATTGCTAACTGTAAGGCATAGCCGTCTTTTATGTTCATCTGCCTGGCCATTTGCCCGTCGTTCAATATCAATAAATTGCCATCGGTCAATACGCCGTCAACATCAAAGACGAATGTTGTGATGGGTTTAAATTTTGAAAGCATGTTCATAGTACTGATTTGGTAATGATCCAATTTGGTGATTTGGAGATTCTTCAATTCGAAAATTAATCGTCACATCAGCTTATCACCAAATCATTTCTGGTTGTCCCTCCATTCATATACCCACTTACTCTGTATCATCTCCAGGTGCCCTTCATTGCTTTCTTCTGCCTTACCGGCGAATTTAGGAATTTCCAGTACCCACTTGTGCAGGTCGGTGAAACGGATACGATAGATCTTACTTTCGCCGAACTCATTGCCAAAACGCTCATAGAGTTTCATGGCGATGTCTTCATAATCGTTCCAATGTATGGGCGGTTCAAATGTCATACTTATCGATTTATTGATTTGGTGATTTGGTGATTGATTGATCAGTAAATGAATTAGCTAATCATCAAATCTCCAAATCACCAAATTGAAATTATTCTCCGAGAAATTGCGTTTGGTCGGGCAAGGTAACAAATACTTCCCCATCCCCTTCCTGCAACACACATTGGCAGCCCAGCCTTGAATTGATCCTGGGGCTTACGGCCCGGTCGATAAAATCCTCTTCCTTATCACTTAGTTCCTCCAAAAATTCATCGCCCTGTTGCACGTAAACATGACAGGTACTACAGGCACATACCCCTCCGCAATTATGATGCAACTCAATATCGTTCTTTAAAGCCACTTCCAATATGGATTGGCCTGCATCAATACTGCCCAGCGTTACCGGTTTCAGCCCTTTCTGTTCAAACTTAAATGTTATACTATACATATCCTGCAAATTTCGGTTTGCAAACCTAGTTTAAATTACCAATTAAGGAAAATATTGCTCAGGAACTAATTCACCGTTTATTTGCATACTAAAAAAGGATTTGCTAATTTCCATCCATTAAAACGATGCATCACCTATATGAGATCACCCCTATTGCTTATTCCTGCTATTCTTATCCTGTTCATATCCTGTAACAGCAATGATAATAAAAAGGTTACTGAACCCATGAAAGACAGTGTGGTAACAAAAAAGGATAACAAGCCTCCCGTCAAAACCGGGGACAGCAACGCCAAACCTCCTATTATTAATATTGTTGACACGGTTGCACCCAAACGCATGGTGGTTTACATGAAAGACAGTGCAGCATCTTATCAAAGGATCAGCATCAAACTGGGACAGATATACGGTTCAAGGCTGACCGATTGCTTCAAAAAAAATTCACTAAAAGCCACAGGTGCCCCAATGGCATGGTATCAAACACAAAAAGCTCCCTTCTTTTTTGAAGCCGGCATGCCGGTAAATAAAAAACCGGGCAAGCTTACCCCGGGCGTTAAAATAAAGGAACTGGGTGCCGACAGTGTGGTAGTAGCTCACTTCTATGGCCCCTATGACCTGTTACATGTGGGCTATGACGCATTGAAAGAATGGATGCAGGACCATCATAAGAAAGCAACGGGCGAGCCTTATGAAATTTATATCAGCGACCCTATCGATAAAAAAGGCAAAGCAGTTGATCCTTATAAAGTGCAGACGGATATTGTATTTCCGAGGAGATGATCGTTTGAAAGAGCGTCCGTCATCCGTTCATAATACTCTCCGTAAATTTCAAATACAGGTATTTCAGTTTTGGGTAAGCAGCCAGTAAGCGCAGGTGTTTATCTAAAGTAAAAACATCATTTCTTAATGCAGGTCCGGTTTGAACTGCGGCCGGTGAATGCGTAGCCACCCGGTTGGCAGTTTCCTGTATCAATGGGACCAGCATGTTAAAATCGATCTTTTCTTTTTCACAAAAATCTTCTGCGAGTGCATATAAATGATTGGTGAAATTGCTTACAATAACGGCCGCCACATGTAATTTCAATCTTTCCTCATCACCTGCCTTACAAATGGTATCAGAAAGTGTGCGGGCAAAATCTTCGATCAATGCCATGGCTTCGTTACTATTCCCATCGATCAGTAAAGGGATCGTTGTAGCTGCATCCATTTCCTTGCGCAAGGTCTGCAATGGATATAGCACACCATAATTAGTGGAAACACTTTGCAATACGTCTTTGGATATGGAACCGGCTGTATGCAATACCAACTTGTTGCCAACATTGAAGAATTTATTGAGTTCATACAAGGCGCTGTCCTTTACGGCGATGATATAGATGTCGGCGTTTTGCTCAATGATACCATTGTAATCTGCAAAACCACTTTCCAATTCAGTTGCCAATGCTTTTGCATGTTCCGCATCGCGGCTAAGTACCTGCATTATCTGGTGACCGGCTTTTTTAATTAAGCGGCCCAATACCGTTGCCACGTTACCCGAACCAACAATTACAACCCTCATAGTACTATCTTTGATATTTATGAAACTCTCACAAAGATTAGCAATTGGTTACATACAAACAAAATTTAAACTGTTAACAGTGTTTTCCGCAAGAAAGGCTGCGGAACAGGCTTTTGTACTCTTTAGTACCCCGTTCTTAAGATCCAAAAGAAAAGAGCCACCAAAAAATGCCGAATTACTGAGTTTTAAACTGGCCGGCCATATAATAAAAGGATATCGCTGGAATCATCCGCAACCTGTGAAGGTATTGATCCTCCATGGCTTTGGTTCGGCAGCCTATAAATTTGAGCGGTTCGTTACACCACTTATTAATAAAGGATATGAAGTGCTGGCTTTTGATGCTCCGGCACATGGCGACAGTGACGGCAAGACCACTAATGCGATCGAATATGCAGCCATGATCCGAAAAGTGATGGACTTATATGGCCCGATAGAAAGATTCATGGCGCATTCATTCGGAGGTATCGCTTTAAGTCTTGCTATGGAAGATGCCCCGCATGATGCCAATACGAAGATCGTTTTTATTGCTCCTGCTACTGAAACTACCGCTGCAGTTGATGGCGCCTTTAGCATGCTAAAAATAAAAAATGCTGCGGTAAGAAAAGAATTCGACAATATCATCTTTACTATAAGCGGGAAGGAAACGGCCTGGTTCTCGATCCGGAGGGCCGTTAAAAATATCAGGGCTGCAATACTTTGGATCCATGATGAAGATGATGATATTACTCCATTAAGGGATGCCTTAAAAGTAAAAGAAGACAACCATCCGAATATTGATTTCGTAATTACAAAAGGGCTGGGCCACCGCAAAATTTATCATGACCCTGCTGTAAAAAAACAAGTCATTTCATTCCTTTAAAATTTGTTTTTCAGCAGCCTTCTGCGTAAGAAATATTTTGATTTTTCAATTTTAAACTAATATTGCAGTAGAACAGGCCGGAACTTTGGTACGGTTTTTTCAGTAAAGTGGTGCCGTACAAGTGTGCGACGCAACAATGCTGAGATACAGTACCACAGCCGGTTACAAAAAAATCATACTACCCGATTATGGCGAAAAATTTGTTGATTGTGGAGTCCCCTGCGAAGGCTAAGACCATTGAAGCAATTCTGGGAAAAGACTTTGAAGTGAAGAGTTGCTATGGTCATATCCGTGACCTCGAGAAGAGTGATATGGGCATTGATATCAACAACAATTTTCAACCCACTTATATTGTCCCGGCCGAAAAAGAAAAAGTGGTGAAAGACCTGAGGAGTATCGCAAAGAAAAGTGATGAGGTTTGGCTGGCATCGGATGAGGACCGTGAGGGAGAAAGTATCAGTTGGCATTTGGCAGAAGTTTTAGGATTAGACCCAAAGACCACCAAGCGCATCGTGTTTCATGAGATCACCAAACCTGCGATCGAAAAAGCGGTGCAGCATCCGCGTACTATTAATATGGACCTGGTGGATGCACAGCAGGCAAGAAGGATATTGGACAGGATCGTGGGATTTGAACTAAGCCCGGTATTGTGGAAAAAGATTGGCATGAAGGGTGGACTAAGCGCCGGCCGTGTGCAGAGTGTTGCGGTAAAATTAATTGCAGAAAAAGAA
>JANYIM010000249.1 GCA_025362055.1 Bacteroidota bacterium | reverse complement strand
GGGGCTGGGCAGTTGCTGCACAACAGATGATCACACTGCCTGCAATGGTTTCCAGTTCAGTAGTGTCGATGGTTAAGTGCCGTAAACTTTTTCCCTGTACGATCTGTATCACCCTGATGGTATCTGCAGGATTAGCGGGTGCCATCACTTGTTGTGCAGCAAGTGCCCAGCTCCAGGTAAGCATTACGGAAACCAAAATAAGTTTGATCGTAAATTTCAATCGCAATGTGAGCGTGTTTTGTTCAGCCTGCAAATTGGTGAATTATTTGATAACAGAATGGTAAAATTATTTCTGTTTGATGTAAGGGGCATTCACTGTGTCGGGTAATGGAACGGTCAATTCGGTGCCTTTATATTTTTTGCCGAATACGGAGAATGAAATGTATCGCTTAGGATTTGTTTTCAGGTCATCCAGTAACAGGTTTAGTTTATTGGCGGTAGCAGTGAGGTTATTGTATAATTTGGTATCATTCAGTAGTAATCCTGCAGTGCCACTGGTGCCGTTTAATTTAGAAATACTTCCTTTCAGGTCGGCGATCGTGCCATTCAATACATTCAATGTTTTCTCGAGATCCAGTTTGGAAAGATTGGCGGTTGTTTTGTCGAGGTTCGACATCACCTGCGTTATCTTATCATTGTTCTTTGCAAGGTTATCCGTAAAAGAACTCAGGTTGGTCATAGTTTTTGCAAGGGCTCCTGTTTGCGTATTCAACAAAGTGTTCAGGGATGCAGATGATTCAATTAAATTAGCGGTCACTTTATTCAGGTTCAGCAAGGTTGACTGAATATTATTTTTTGCATCAGGATCGATTACCCTGCTTATATTTCCCAGAACAGAATCTATTGAACCAACGGCATGGGTTACCTGCGCAAGCACCGGGTTGATCTTTTGCATGGCTTCCGTAAAGATCCCTGCAGAAGCCTCTGTGGCAACCGTATCATTTTTGGGAATGTAAGAATTGGCATCGCCTAACCTGATCTCAATACTGGTAGTGCCCAGCGGATTGGGCTTAATGTAGGCGATCGAATTGGTGGGAATATTCACATCCTTGGTAATGTTCATATCAACCAATATCACCTTCATATTCTTATCTGTGGTAATGCTGAATACCGTACCTACCTGCAAACCATTTATCATCACCGGGTTTGAATTGGCAAGCCCCTGGACATTGGTATATTTTGCATACAAGGTGCGACTGTGCCCAAATAATGTTTTGCCCTTCAGAAAATTAAATCCAAGTACCAGTAATGTAATGGCAACAGCTGTGATGGTGCCTACTTTTGTTTCGTTTGAAATTTTCATTTTTGGTAACCGGGTCTTAAAATGATCCTGCAGCATTGCAAAACCAGATCAAAACCAGCAGTAAATTAATTATTATTTTTCAATTCAAATCTTACTGATGCATTATTTTTCAGGTCAGCAGATAGCCGCACTTCATAACGATTGGTACCATCAGTGATCACCATCAACGCGGTATTGGGTGGTATATCTCCCAGGTTATCTGCATACATCACCAATTCATTGGTTTTTCCTTGTCCCAGGTTAATCGTAAAGCTATAGGCTTTATCAGATAAGGTTCTCTTATCTACAATCAATGCTTTATTGAAATATACGGATACAATATCCTTATCAATTTCCCCGTCATCAAACAGTTCTATTTTTATCTTATCACTGTTTACGGTCAATACTTTTGTTTCTTTTGTCGTTCTGTTTTCAAATAAAGGGGTAGCTGTTTTTTCTTCTTTTGTTTTTTCAGCCGTTTCCTGGGTTGCGGCTTTACTGGGATGTTCTATCTGTTCTTTATAACGTACCACAGCTTTAGAGATCGCTTCTGCAAGTTCCTGCTGGCCTTTATCATCATTCAGGTAGGCTTCATCCTGTGGGTTATTGATGAATCCTGTTTCAACAAGGATGGCAGGCATATTGGTTGCCTGTAAAACCCAGATACCCTTCTGGCGCTGGTTAACGCCCAGGGCAGGCCTTCCGGTGCTTTCTATTTCTTCATTCACCAATGTTGCCAGGTTATCACTTCTTTTCTGGAACCTTGTCATATAGATCTTTGCCAGTATTGCACCTTCGGGCGAATCAAAATCAAAATTATTTATTGTAGTGTCGCTGCCACCGGCATCTACAACAAAA
>JANYIM010000247.1 GCA_025362055.1 Bacteroidota bacterium | reverse complement strand
TCGGCATCAACATTGGCAACGGATTGTTTTAATTTATCGGTGAATTTAATGCCTACTGATTCCAAAGGTTTTCCGGCTGCACCCAGCAATTTATCTGCTTTTACATCTTCCGTGATCTTGTTCAGGTCAAAAGGAAGCATATTCACCAGCTTTGCATAAAAATCTTTTTTTGTTGGCAACATGGGTAAGGTAAGGCATGCAATGGCTTGTGCCACATGTATCTTTTCTTCGGGACTCATTTGTTGTACATCATTGGTTTTTTCGGTGGCCTTGCCGAGATGCTCCTGCATCAATGCAACAATGGCGCCTGCCATATCGGGTTCATTTTTTTTCGCTGCTTCCTGAGCATTTTTTATGTACTCCGCATCTAATGGCAGGTAAACAGGTTTATCGGGTGATGGCGCAAATACTTTTTTAATGCCTGCCGATTCTATTATTTGTGTCGCCAGGTCCTCTCCTCCTTTTTCTTCAGGTTTCAATACACCAAAAGACTGGCTAACGGCATCAAATACGGGGCATAGGCCATTGAAGATACCCGCCAGGTCAGCAGGTCCTAGCGACAGGTTCGTATGTTTTGCGCCATCAATGGCCTTATTTTTAATGTCGTCGATCACCTGGGTCAATTCAGTCACGCACTTATCAGGGATTGAACTATATCCATCACTTATCTTTTTAAAATCGGGTATATCCGGCAACTTTATAAATGAAGTGCCGTCCTTTATCAACTTCTCCATGAATCCAACGATATCATCGACCATTCCTTTTATTTCATCTTTTACCTGGTCTATTTTATCAAGATCCTTCAGCGCATCAGGCCCGGCACTGATCTGTAATCCTCCCAGTGCGATCGCAAGTATTTTTACAAGGCGAAGTTTTACTTTACCAACGGCAAGTGACAGCAAATTTTTATTGGAATCTGTTATTAACGTAAGCAGTTTTTCATTGTCATCAAAATAGCCCACACCACCCTGTGTAAGGTCATAGAGGTTTCCAAAACCCGTAACAGTACCCTGCCCTTTCAGGCTTTCTTTGTTGAATACGTGTTCATTCTTATACAATGGAACCGCAAAATATATCACCGACCTGGTGAACCATTTTTCGGTTTTAAAATCATTGTCGTTTGTCAACAGTTCGCTGCATTCATTGATCACATTACCTCCCTGTGCTAGGCCAATGAAATGTATGCAGGCAGAATATTTTTTCCAGGAAGAAAATTTACTTTTTATTTTAGTCAGCAATTCCTTCGCATCTTTTTTTCTCCCGGCTGCATCAGTAGAACTAAATTCAAATTTTAAAATATCATTATCCCCGTTAAGTTCATTCAAATTACTTTTTGCTTTGTCCAGGAATTTATCCCACTCACTGTAATCTTTAAAATAATTGTATTCTTTTTCGGAGGTGGAGTTATTTTTATCTTCCGTGATGACCATATTGAGGCCGGCTATGCTTGCGGCAGCGCTTTCTATGCTACTCACAGCGCTTTCAATGGGGTTTGATATTGAGCCCAGCAATCCCCCGGCAGCAGCGGTGTCTAGACCACCGGGCTTAAATCTTACCAATACCAGTAGTTGCTTTAAATTTATTTGCTGGTGGGTTTCGGTTGATTGCTGTGGATTGCTCATTTGTAAAATTATTTATCTAAATAAGTAACCTTGCAATCGCTGGTTGTATAGCCCGAAACGTTTTCTGTTTTGCCGCTGCGGTCTGTTTTGCCTTCAAATAGTTTACCATCATTTGTCTCTACCTGGTAACGGATACCTTTAATGCCTTTTTCTGCTTCATCTACCAGCGTGAACTGTGCATTGAAATCATTTTTAGTAGTGCGTTCTACGGTATCTTCTCCATTGTTAGCAGCCTTGGTTAAAGCATTTGCATTCACTATCCCTGCAGCGGCACCGGCAGCTATCTTGCTTAATGCACTGTTTTCAAGAGTGGTTCCACCTCCTCCACCTCCACCAACTTCACCAATTAAAACGGTTGGAAAGCCCAGCACTATGGAACCTCCATGCACGGTCATATCCCCCATTCTTGCAGCCGGCTTACCACCAATAAATACACCTGTACTGCCAAGGACAATGGAATCAGGCGGCCCAACACAAACACATAGATCTCCAACTACAGCGGCCGGACTGCCACCAATTAGTACGGTGGGGCAACCGGGCCCTGTAATAGGACCTCCCACGTGCGGTACAAGTACCGTTATCATCGGGCACACATGCATATCCGTTAGTCTTGCTGCGGGTTTACCCATTTAATTATTGTATTAAAGCAATTAAGCTGTTTTAATTTTATTTGATTGGCCCATGATCTCCCTCAATTCAACCCTGGTGCTTTCTAATAAGTTGTATCGGTAAAGGCTGAAGCGTTCTGCTGTTTTGTTATCTTCTTCAATTATGGAAAAAGACCGGATGCCATCAAAAAATGCTATTAATTCCTCGGGGGAGCATGCAGGTAAAAACCTCCGTAGAACCCGGGCATCCCAAAAGCGGAAATAAGATTCCCTGCCATTTGTTTTCCGGTAAATGAACTTCTGCAAATGGCTGCATACAATTTTAATGTCTTCATCCGACTGAATGATCACAAGGGCTTTCAATGATACAAGGGGGCCGGAAATTTTTTCATATAAACTATTATCAGTTACGAATAGGTAAGGCGCCACATCCGACAATGTTTCATCTTTAGTACCCTGGAAAAGTGATTGGTAAACAGGATATTCTTTTTGCAAAAGCATGAAAGTATAAGGGCCGTTCAATGCTGTATCGTAAAGAATATAAATCATGAAGAGGTATAGTTATAATACCCGCCTTTACAGTTGCAGGTAAATCCCGGGATCAATTTATTTTTACCATTGCGCCTGTAATAGAAGCCATTGCACCTGCTTTGAAATCTGCTTTTGCAGTACCTTCTACTGTTGTATTTAACCCCTTTACATCCATCGTTGTATCTGCTTCCACTGCTATCTTTTGTCCTTTTACACTTACACCTTTAGCTGTTCCTTCCATTTTCAATTCCTGGTGGGCTTTTATCGTAATATTGGTGGCACTCAGGGTCATATCTTTATCCGCCTTGATATCAATGGTACCCTTGGCGGTGATATTAACGGAGCCATCTTTTTTAAAAACTATTTGTGCCGTTTCTGATCCGCCATTTATCAATGCTATTTGAAGGCTTTCTTCATTTGTAAAAACAATGTTGGAATAATTCTTATCATCTTTAAGAGAAGATATCTTCATATAGGTGTCGGAGTCTGTTCTCCGTTGGTAAACAATGTTCTTGGGAGTTTTTTTTGTATAATTATCGGCCAATGACCATACCGCCAATACCATGAAGGTGATCGGTACAAGAACCGGGCGCAGGCTTGAGGTTAATGATGATGATGGTGCCATGTCGCTGGCTGATAATTATACAAAAAAAACTCCCAAGAACATTGTTTACCAACGGAGAACAGACTCCGACACCTATATGAAGATATCTTATCATCTTTAAGAGAAGATATCTTC
>JANYIM010000216.1 GCA_025362055.1 Bacteroidota bacterium | reverse complement strand
GGAGTTAATCTTCGTACCATAGTCTTTTTCACTGGTGTACTTATTGCTCCTCCCATTCCCAGAAATTTTGCTTCATAATAACTATCGCCCATCTGGAATCCTTTTATCTCTTCAGGTTTAAAATACCTGACCTTTCTTGACAGGCCTTCAAAAAAACGGATATACATTTCGTTGCTTAAGCTCCAGTCTTTTTTTCCTAGCATGAGCCTGCCGTTCAATGAAGTGGAATCATTAAAATAAAGTATTGCGGGTTGAGCATAACTATCATTGATGGGTTGATCGGGGGCAACAACCACCGGCCGATTAGGATCAAGTATCATCGATCCGTTAGTATTTGTTGAATAGCCGTAATTATTATTGTTGTTGTTACCACTATTGTTGCTGTTGAAATGATATAATTCAACCGTACCTGCATCCTGGTTAAATGATTGCGGTGGATTGAAGTTCGATGTATACCTTACCATATTTGAGATCCTTGCTTCGCCGAAAAATGATTGAGATAAAAAATTCATGCTGTTGAAACTGCCGGAAAAGCTGTGATCGAGCGATGCGCCACCGAAAGTGAGCGGCGCAGTGCTGGTGTACAACCTTCCGCCTGATACGAGGGAACCTACGATCCTTCCATCTACATATAGGTTAATGTTCTGGCCGTTGTTTACTGCTGCAATATGGTGCCAAAAATCATCATTGATACGAACGTTGGATAAAAAATTCTGATCGCTGTTCAAACTTGAGCAACCTTCCCACATGGCGATGTAACCATTGTTGGTGGTGATGCCAAAGTCGCCGGAATTGTTGCCATTTGTTTCGTTGCCGAACAGGTATGGCCTTTGCCAATAAATATCATTTGTTCTGTTGTCTGTTGACTTCACCCAAAATTCTACGGTGAACACTGATGCATTGTTTAAAGTCCCTGCAGCAGTTGGCGTCGCCTGCCCGCGATTGTATTGATCACGACTGGGTTGGGCTTTCGCATTGGTTGCAAAAAGCACCAGCGAAAATAAAATTGATTTGAACATTGCTATAGGTTTATTGTTTGATGATCAAGTCCTGTAAAGTAGTAAAATCGATATTGGCAATGGCTTTATCCATCAGGTCTTTGCCGCCTTCCATTTTGATAATGATATTGTAAATAGATAATTTATTTCCATTGACTGGATAACCGGCGTTAGTAGTTTTTACATCAAAGCCTACTCCACTGTTCGCATTTCCCGGTGCAGAAAACTTACCAAAGTAAATTGCCTGCCGGCTGTTTACCCAATTGCCATCGCCATCTTTTGCTATGGGAGAAAAAATTTCAAATGCCGCTCCCTTTATATTGTGGGTTACTACAGTTTTGTTTTTATCAGCCAATTTTAGATCGGTCTCTGTTTTATTATCCGGATTAAAAATTATTGTCAGGTATAAATTATTTTCCGCCTCTAATTTTTTTATATCAGGGGAATTGCCGCTCATATTTGTCATCGCTTCCTGTGCAGCCTTCATGTACTGTTCCATCGTAATTTTTTTTGCCGAAGCCAGTTTGTATAAGGAATCCACTTTTGCAGCCTGCATTTTGCTGTTTGCGGCAGCATCGGTTGTTACACCCAATGTTTCGTCGCTTACCGTTCTCATAAAACGCAAACCAAACCTGTCATCGTTGCTAAAATATTTTTTTTGTGCATTAAAGCCTGTCAACCCATTATGGTAATAATCGCTACTGCAATAAGGCCTGTCTTTTACCGGCACATTAATATCCACATGGCCTGGCATCATTATAACATTAATATCGCCCGCTGCCATTTTACCTTCGCCGGTATGCTGCACATTGCTAAATAGAGGTGCCATTGCCTTTTGTACTGCATCAAACAATTTGTTGTTTAATGCCTTTTCACAGGGCGACGCGGTACGTACATTATTTTCTTCATCATACACCGCTGCATAAATGGTAGGGTCACAATCGCAACCGGGCAGTACATCTGATTGTATATACTTTGGTTCACGAAAAAAATGCCCGGTTCCGTTAATAGTGCCGGGAGTGCCGTTGGGGTTGCTGCTATTTATCATTCTTAAACTAGCGGCACCGCTGATGGTAAAACTGATCTCCGATGCGGTAAGGCTGTTGATATGTATATGCATGGGTTTGTTGCCCAATGCCCTGGAATCATATTCGGGTGCCGATATGGTAAGGATTTTGTTTTGTATCGTTACACTGTTAGAATCATTACCACCGCCTTCGTAAAAATCAAAGTCATTCGCCGGTTCATGCAAGCTGATAAATGCAACGTCTGCGGCCCTGTCGCCATAAAAGGATTCGGGTGCAAACTGCATGTGCCGGTCGCCATTGTGGGGATTGGCATACCAATAACCATGCGGGGTATCAAATTTTAGCAATGGCTGCGAAAACTGAAGGGTTATGGGCTTCCCATCTTTTGGCGTGAACGTAGCGGTGAGATTGCCGGTCTGTGCGTGGCCCATTGTCATCAGCATAACCGCCAGGCAGCTCGAAAATGCATATTTGTAAAATGTGTTTTGTCGTATCATTTTTTTAATTGATTATTTCAAGTTTCGTTTCTTTAATAATTGCCATGCTGCCAATATGTGTTTCATCGCCATTATTAGCGGTTATGTTAAAATGAAAATTCATACTCCCTTTCAATGCTGTTAGCGCTTTCCATATTGGCTTGTCGCTTTCATTGCCGAAGTTGATCAGCAACACAGCTTTTGTATAACCGGCCGAAACTGGTAAAATGCTCACGGTGGCTCCAGGCAATTGTAAAGACCGGCTGAAGGCGATATCTGAATTTTCGCTTTCGGGATCATAGCTTCCATAGAAACTAAATACATCATTTCCCATTGATTGAAACTTATAAGTGACGGTAAGTTGCAACCTTGCCCCTGTAGCCACGGAAAATTTTAAGCCGTCATCAATACCGGTGAGCGGACGCCAGTTGGTCAACATACCTTCACTGCGGCATTTGTTTTTTACGATCAAAACAATACTGTCTTTTGTGATGAATACGTTTTTACAATCCGGCGAATTGTTATTACTCCACTTTATGAAAGAAGGCAATTTTTGTGCAGCGGCACACAAGGTCAATGCCAGGAAAAAACATAAAGCGGTTATTTTTTTCATTGATGTTTGGTTTGAAAGACACATGATTTAGACATTGATCAATATTGTAAAACTGTTGCTTTTTTTACAGTGCTGCAATCACAAAAAAGTGTTAGAAGATCAGCATCTTACTAATTCCTAAAATGAAAAGATGCGAAAGAAATTATTCTTTCGCATCTTTTCGGCCTGGTTAAATTCTAATAGCCGTATATATTAGATGTAATCTGGTTCGGTGTGTTTGTCACAATTTTTACTGTGTGCACAGCGTGGAACGATGATTTAGAAAAGTGTTTTACATCGGCACCTCCGCCATTCAATGTCATGGAGCCTGTTGAAGTGGTGCTGAATATGCCATTAGGATATTGTCTGGTATTAGCACTTTCCGTGGTCTCATAATTAGTGTAATTCGCTACTCCAGAACCAATATAAGTGATGGTTTCCGTAATGAAACTCTCCTTTCCCTGGTTGCCCGGATGATTAACTGTTGAATCAACAACAAAATTTATACTCAGTACTTTAAATATCCTGACCGGAACATTTGCTGGCACCGTTACTTTTTTATCCGGCAACCTGCCTTGTATCTGTGCATTGACAGACGTAGTAAATAAAGCAGCAGCAAGGGAAAGGGCAAACAATTTCTTTTTCATATTAATATAGCCTGTTTGTTATTTAGTGTGACAATCTTGTTTATTGTTTTACAAATTCAACCCGCCTGTTATTAGCCTTTCCTTCAAATGTTGTGTTATCAGCAATGGGTTTAGTTTTGCCATAACCTTTAGCGGTAAGCCGGGTTGCATCAATACCCATAGTGATAAGCTGGTTCCGGACTGCGTCTGCCCGTGACTGTGATAATTTCATGTTGGATGCATCATCTCCATCGCTGTCCGTATGCCCACCCACTTCAAATTTTATTTCAGGGTTATCATTCAGGATCTGCACGATGCCATTCAGCGTACCCATGCTTTCGGGTTTAATGACGGCTTTGTTCACATCAAAGTTGATGCCGTGCGTTACAATCTTGGTATCAGTGAATTTTTTACCCAGCATGTTCATCCCGCCACCTTCTGCGATGCGCATATTGGCAAATACCAGCGGCCCATCCTGTGAAGCAATGCCACCCAATGCGATACAATCGGGGGTAAGGTTGCAGTTAGGAACAACCATAACCCTTACCTGGTCTACATATACTTTTACCTGCTTGTTCTTATAAGCGATGGCGACATGGTGCCATTTGCCTGAATAATTTGCATCACCTTTCATGCCTTGGGGATAATCACCTTCGAGTGATTTGGGTGTTTCTCCATCGGCAGACACAAAATCTACAACTACGTTATTGTCACTGATAACAACCTTTCCTATATCATGGAGCTGCTGATCCTGTAAAAAGAGGATGGTCTGGTAAGATTCATTTTTTTTCCAACTGTCAAATTCAAGTGTCCATTGATCAGCTAAATATTTTTTCTGTTTCATCAATGGGGTTACCCATGCATAATTCCCATCTGTCATTACCAAAGCAGTTTTGTCGCCCATCTTATTTATAACAGCCTGGCCTTTCTGTAATTCCCAGTGAGTAGGAAATTCCCCATCTGCATCGGTTAAAAAATTATCTTCAAACAATATCTTTTCACCTGGAATAAAATCGTAGTTCTGGTATGCTTTAAATGAAGCCGATGAGGTTGGTTCACCGGTCGCAGCTGTTGTGTTGTTACCCACGGTTGTTGTGCTGGTAATATTTGCAGGTGTGTTGCCCTGGTTGTTGTTTGCAGGAGTCTTGCCTCCGTTCTTGATACTATCTTCAACGGCATCCATTGATTTATCAATAGCCTGGTCGGTTTTCTGGTCGACCCGCTGGTTGGCCTTGTTTTTTACTTTGTCTCCTAATTTTTTTAAAAATTGACTTTCTGCAGATACAGTGATCAACATGATCATCCCCGAGAGGAAAAATATTTTTTTCATATAAAAATAATTTATAGTAAAAATGCTGCATTAAAATGCTGCAAACAATCACAAAAAAGTGTTAGATGGCATCAATAAGCAACAGATAATAAGCAATGTGTCCCGAATGTTATTGGGATGGAATTGAGAAGATGCGGGGGGAAATACTAAAGCCAATTAATTGCGAAAACTGATTTGCATATTGCCTATTGTTCACCTGGAGCCAAAAACCTTGTTCAACGCTTCGGTACGGCTTTGCACCTGTAGTTTTTCGTAGATCTTCCGTGCATGACTGCGTACGGTTTCCATGCCGATATTCATTTCACCGGCAATCTCTTTGTAACGCAGCCCTTTGGAAAGCGCTTTTAATATCTCTTTTTCTTTTGGAGTAAGAATATCTACTTCATCAATGGAATCTTTACGCTGGAAGGAAGCTATCACTTTTCTTGCGATCTGGGTGCTCATCGGGCTGCCGCCATTGACTACTTCTGTGATGGCATCCAGTATTCTTGAAGGAGCCGTTTTTTTAAGGAGATATCCACTGGCACCTGCTTTCAGGGATTCAAAAATATTTTCATCATCCTCGTACACAGTGCTCATGATGAATTGTGTGGATTGGCATTTGTCTTTTAATTGCCGCACTGCTTCAATGCCATTGATGCCTGGGAGATTGATGTCCATTAATACCACATCAGGCTGACTTTCCGGTAATGCTTTTACAGCATCTTCTGCATTTACATATACTTCACTGCAGGCGAAACCATCACTGTTATCGATCAGCAACTTCAACCCTTCCCGGATATCTTTAATATCTTCTACTATCGCAACTATTATCATGCCTGTTAAACTTACATTGCAAATGTATCTGTAAATGGGTTGCCGGGCATCACAAAAAAGTGTTACAACAAGATGCTGATCACGGTAACAGTACCTTTACCCGGCTCTGATGTTATGTCGTATGTTCCATTGACCTGCAACATGCGGGTTCTCATGTTCTGAAGCCCGTTACCAAATGTCCTGGTATTGGTCATATCAAAACCTTTCCCATCGTCCTCAATAATAAAAATGATGCTATTATTTTTCTTTTGAAGTTGAAGCTTCACGGTATCGCACCATGCATGTTTTACAATATTGTTGAATGATTCTTTAATGACAAGGAAAATGTTTCTTCTTTGTTCTTCTGTTAATTTCACAACAGGGATATTTTCCGGATAGTTGAATTGTATGGCTGATTCAAAGGGTTCAAAAAATTTCAACGCATATTCACGCACATAAGAAGCAAGGCTGTCTAAAGTATCATTTCGTGGGTTAAGTACCCAAATGATATCCTGCATACTGTCTACCAGTTCTCTTGAGGAAACAGAAATATTCTCAAGCTGGGCCTTGGCTTTATCAGGCTGCTGCAGCTGGGTCTTCGCCACTTCACTCAATATTGCGATCTTTGTAAGACCACTACCCAGGTCATCGTGCATGTCACGTGCTATGCGGTTGCGCTCTTTTTCTATCGCCTGCTCTTTTTCAAGTCTCAGAATTTTTTCCTTTAGATTCCTTTGTGCGATGTATTTTACTACTGAAAAAAACAAGATCGCAAGCGCCAATATCAGCAGGCTGATAAACCACCAGGTTTTCCAGAAAGGCGGAGCGATGATGATGGATACTGACCTGGTATTGCTCCAAACACCGGCATAGTTCTGAACCTTCACTTCAAATAAATATGTGCCGGGAGCAAGGTTAGCATAGGATACAAAACCCGTATAAGTATAGGTCCAGCCAGTATCTGCACCTTTTAAGCGGTAAGAAAAATTATTTTGCTCGGGGCGTATATAATTGATAGCGGAAAAATTAAAACTTACCCTGTTTTGATAATAGAGAAGCTTCAGTTCCAGCGGCTCATTGGTGATCATTATCGCACTGTCATTTACACTTACCTGTGTGATCAGTATTTTTGGCGCGATGCTATTGTTTTTTGAAGCGTTGGGTGTAAAAATGGTAAAGCTGAATTGTTGGCCAATCAGGTATTTATTTTTTTCAATGAAACGAATGCTCATCAACTCGTCTGTAATGTCCAATCCATCCTCCTTGCCGTATAGTGTAAAATTTCCAGTAACGAAATCA
>JANYIM010000207.1 GCA_025362055.1 Bacteroidota bacterium | reverse complement strand
ATGAAAACAGGGAGCACCCCCGCCTGTGGCAATAATGATCCGGCGATGCTTTGCTAAATTATGCAGCGCCTCTTTTTCTTTCCGCCTGAAAAATTCTTCTCCTTCCGTTTCAAAGATCTCAGAGATACTTAACATCGTTTCTTTCTCGATCTCTGCATCCAGGTCCATCCAGTCCATTTTGCACAGAACACTCAACTGCTGTGCCCAGTAGGTTTTGCCTGTGCCCATTAACCCGAGCAGGAAAATGTGCAAATTTGCAGATGTGCGGATATGCGGATTCAGTTCAAAATTCAAAATTTAAAATTTAAAATTATTTAAACGCATTCAACCCAGTCACATCCATGCCTGTAATGAGCAAGTGAATATCATGCGTTCCTTCATAGGTGATCACACTTTCCAGGTTCATCATATGCCGCATCACGGGGTACTCGCCTGTAATGCCCATCCCGCCCAGCATCTGGCGTGCATCCCTGCATATATTGGTGGCCACTTCACAGGCATTGCGCTTGGCCATGCTTACTTGCTGCGGTGTAACTTTTCCTTCATTCATCAACACACCCAGTCGCCAGTTCAATAATTGTGCCTTGGTGATATCGGTCACCATCTCCGCTAATTTTTTTTGTTGCAATTGAAAACCACCGATGGGTTTTCCAAATTGTATCCTTTCCTTACTGTAATTTAATGCCGTATCATAACAATCCATTGCAGCGCCGATCGCTCCCCATGCAATACCATAACGTGCTTTTGTTAAACATCCCAGCGGGCCCTTCAAACCTTTTACATTTGGTAAAATATTTTCTTTCGGAACTTTTACATTATCAAATACCAGTTCACCGGTTGCACTTGCACGCAAACTCCATTTTCCATGCGTGGTGGGTGTGCTAAAACCTTCCATTCCTCTTTCAACGATTACACCACGAATTTCGCCTCCTTCATCCTTTGCCCATACAACGGCTACCTGTGCAAAGGGAGCATTGCTGATCCACATCTTTGCGCCATTTAATATTACATGATCACCTGCATCTTTAATATTGGTGAGCATTCCACCAGGATCACTGCCATGATTGGGTTCTGTTAATCCAAAACAGCCCAGCCATTCACCACTCGCCAGCTTCGGTAAATATTTATTGCGTTGTGCCTCATCACCATATTGATAAATGGGAAACATCACCAAACTACCTTGTACAGATGCAGTTGAACGGACACCACTATCACCACGTTCCAGTTCCTGCATCATCAATCCATAACTGATATAATCGAGCCCGCCGCCGCCATATTTTTCAGGCACGGTAGGGCCAAAACAACCCAGGTCGCCCAATTGCCTGATGATCTGTTGTGGAAATTCTGCCCGCTGCGCATAGTCTTCTATGATAGGAGAGATCTCTTTTTTTACATAATTGCGTACACTTTCCCGAACCAACCTGTGTTCCTCTGTCAGCAGTTCATCTACATTAAAATAATCAGGAGATTGAAAGTTATCTGTTTTGGCAGCCATCGTTAAAATTTATAGTTTTCGGTTTACCTGTTTTTATTCCGGGTAGTTGTAATTCTATTTGACATTGTTCCCGCCGCGGCGAGGCTCACTTGTACCGCATACCACTATTCAGCTTATACCATGCCACTTGGTCCGGTATCTTAACCGCAAATATAATTAGCTTAAATCACAAGAAAATTATTTGTTTTTTGCAACCCTGTCGGCGGTCGCAGACCCCGGCAGCGGTTGTTAAGATACGGTACAAACTATCTACTTTTGGAAAAGTAATTTTGGGAGAACCAGGGCCCGATGATATGAAAGATAAAGAAAAATCAAAGTCAAGGTCCCGGACATCATGATATTCAGTATAGCCAGGAAACAACAAAGGTCCGCGATCATTTGCGGGCCTTTTGTATTTATAATAAAGTGGAATGATGTAAATTGATGCCATGAATCTTTCTTACCTGGCACTAGGCGACAGCTATACCATCGGCGAAAGTGTTTTGCCTGAAGAAAACTTTCCATCACAAACGGTGCAATTCCTTAATAAGTCCCTGCCGCTGGTAGAAGATCCCGATAGCGGTTTTAACACACCACAAATCATTGCCAAAACGGGCTGGACAACAGATGAACTCGACGCTGCAATTGATGACGCCGCTATTTCAAGAACCTATGATATCGTTTCCTTACTGATAGGTGTAAACAATCAATATCGTGGACGTAGTGTAAGTGAATACAAAACCCAGTTCGATCATCTGCTGCAAAGGGCCATTCATTTTGCAGGTAATAAAGCCAAACATGTTTTTGTATTATCCATTCCTGATTGGGGCGTAACACCATTTGCCGAAGGGCAGGACAGGCAAAAGATCGCAACTGCTATTGATGCCTACAATGCAACAGCTAAGGTCATCTGCGAACAGCATCATATTGTTTTCATTGACATTACTACTGCACAAAGGGCAGATGGGGATACCAAAGAGTTTTTGGCTGCAGATGGATTGCATCCTTCCGGTAAGGAATATACGAAGTGGGCGCAGAAGCTGGTAAAGGCAGTATCAGATAGCAGGCAGTAATATCAAGTATCCGGCATCAGGTATTTCTTCATTTCATCCTGGTACTGTATTGCAATACTCCTGGCTTCCTCAGCAAAATCCTCTTTTTCGCCGGCAAAAATAATGGCACGACTTACATTTACCAGCAACCCGCAATCCTTATTCATTCCATATTTGCTAACTTCCTCAAGGCTGCCTCCCTGGAAACCAACACCGGGCACCAATAAAAAATGATCAGGAATTATTTTCCGGATGGAACTAAGGTCACTGGCCTTGGTAGCACCGATCACAAACATTAAATTGGCTGGATCGCCCCATTGGCTTACTTTTCGTAATACGGTCTCATATAAGAATTCACTATCGCCCTTGTTGGTGTTATCACCAATAAATTTAAGCTGCTCAAAATCTTTACTACCCGGATTACTCGTCAACCCTAAAACAATGGCCCATTTATTCTCATATTCCAAAAAAGGTTTTACGCTGTCTTCTCCCATATACGGCGCCACGGTGACCGCATCAAAATCCAGTGTTTCAAAAAACGCTTTAGCATATTGCGAGGATGTATTGCCGATATCCGCTCTTTTAGCATCAGCAATGATAAAATGTTCGGTAGGAATATAGTTCACCGTCTTTTCCATGGCCTCCCAACCCTTTGATCCATGAACTTCATAAAAAGCCGTGTTGATCTTATAAGCTACACATAGGTCTTTGGTT
>JANYIM010000194.1 GCA_025362055.1 Bacteroidota bacterium | reverse complement strand
CGATGTTCAATTGTATTCTGGAATGCTTCTTTATAAGCCACCTGCGGTGCACCTTGGTTGATCTCCACTTTAAATTCCCTGCGCATCCTGTCTACGATGATCTCCAGGTGCAACTCACCCATACCACTTAAGATGGTTTGGCCGGTTTCTTCGTCTGTCTTTACCCGTAAGGTTGGATCTTCTTCAACCAGTTTGGCAATGGCCATACCCATTTTATCAACGTCGGCCTGTGTTTTTGGTTCTACCGCAACACTGATAACCGGCTCAGGGAAAGTCATTGCTTCCAATACGATGGGACTATTCTCATTACAAAGCGTATCACCTGTTTTAATATCTTTAAACCCTACTGCTGCACCAATATCACCTGCTTCGATATAATCAACCGGGTTTTGCTTGTTGGCATGCATTTGCATGATACGGCTGATACGTTCATTTTTTCCTGTTCTTGTATTCAGTACATAAGAACCGGAATCCAGTCTTCCGCTATAGGCCCTGAAGAACGCCAAACGTCCCACAAAAGGATCAGTCATGATCTTAAATGCCAATGCACTAAATGGTTCTTTAGGATCGCAATGACGCAAGATCTCTTCTCCTGTATCAGGATTGGTTCCTTTAACAGCTTCAATGTCCATGGGTCCGGGCAGGTAACGAACGATTGCATCCAATGCAGTTTGTACACCTTTATTCTTAAAAGATGACCCACACATCATTGGGATGATAGAAATATCGATCGTTGCTTTACGGATCGCTTCATGTATCTCTGCTTCAGTGATCGTGTTAGGATCATCAAAGAATTTCTCCAGTAATTTATCATCATAATCAGCAACGGCTTCTATCAGGTGTTGTCTCCACTCATTCACATCAGCAATCATATCTTCCGGAATAGGAACTTCATTAAAGGTCATTCCTTGTGTAGCATCATCCCATACCATGGCTTTCATGGTAATAAGATCAACCACACCTTTAAAATTATCTTCAGCACCTATTGGTAACTGTAAGGGTACAGCCTTAGCACCCAGCATTTCCTTAATTTGTTTTACCACATTTAAGAAATCAGCACCGGCACGGTCCATTTTATTTACAAACCCGATACGCGGAACTTTGTAACGGTTGGCCTGGCGCCAAACGGTTTCGCTTTGCGGTTCCACACCACTAACGGCACAGAATAACGCCAGTAAACCATCCAGTACACGCAAAGAACGTTCTACCTCTACGGTAAAATCCACGTGACCCGGGGTATCAATGATATTGAATTTATATTGTTTGGTATCGGCAACTTTCTTGCCCTGCTCCATTGGAAAATTCCAAAAGCAGGTAGTAGCAGCAGAAGTAATGGTGATACCTCTTTCCTGCTCCTGTGCCATCCAGTCCATGGTTGCGGCGCCATCATGCACCTCACCAATTTTATGATTCACACCGGTATAATACAATATACGCTCGGTAGTGGTCGTTTTTCCCGCATCAATATGAGCGGCGATCCCGAAATTTCTCTGATAACGTAAGTCTGCCATTTTATTTTATTTGCCCCTATCCCCTAAACGGGGAAAAGGATGTTATTAATTGAATTCTGATTGTTATTTATATTTAAAATAGTACACTCCCCGTAGAACTCCCTTTTAAGGGATGGGGCGATATGATTGATTTAAACTCTCATAGTACGCTAAATAAGTACGGCTCCATCCAAATACTGCCTACCTTTTAGCGCCGCAAAGGTACGCCCATTTTTTTTAATTACAAAGTATACAGGCAATAAAAAAGCCATCCTTAACAGAATGGCTTTAAATATCTTTTATGAATAAATTAGATCCTGAAGTGGGCAAATGCCTTATTGGCTTCTGCCATGCGATGTGTATCTTCTTTCTTCTTGAATGCAGCACCTTCACCTTTACTGGCAGCAACGATCTCATTGGCTAATTTATCTGCCATACTGCGGCCATTCCTGTCACGGCTGTACTTTACCATCCATTTGATGCTCAAAGATATCTTCCTGTCTGCACGTACCTCAGCAGGTATCTGGAACGTAGCGCCACCGATACGGCGACTGCGTACTTCAACACCAGGCGTAATATTAGCTAAGGCTTTTTTCCAAACCTCGTATCCATCTTCGCCGGTCTGCTTGGCTACTTTATCCAAGGCATCATAAAAAATAATAAATGCACCACTTTTTTTACCGGCCCACATGAGGTTGTTTACAAAACGGGTAACCAACTTATCGTTGAATTTTGGATCCGGAGCTAATGGAATCTTCTTCGGTTGTGATTTACGCATCGAAAAATACTTTTTATTATTTTATTATTTTAATTCTAAACTTATCCTTTTCCCCTTTAGGGACAGGGTTATTTTTTAGCCTTTTCTTTCTTAGTTCCGTATTTACTACGGCTTTGTTTACG
>JANYIM010000180.1 GCA_025362055.1 Bacteroidota bacterium | reverse complement strand
TGACCCTGTTGTACAGGCCGCGATGTTGCAAAAAGGAGCAATGGCAGGAAATGATTTTATTGCGTCGCTGGATCCGGGGGATGTGACATGGGCCTGATTAACTGAATGTCTTTATACATAGTACCAGTAACCCATACACGCAGGTGAGTACAAAAATGCCTTTCGCGGTCTTGTCCTTATGTGCATTGATGTAAAAAGTGAACAGCACTGCGTTTACCAGCAGGGCCAGGCTCAGTGCAACGGTAAACAAACGATGCCCGGGATCGTCATAAATCATGTAGTGCAGGGCCTCTGTAAGGGTGGAGGATTGTAACTTGATGAATTTGTAGATGAAGATACCCAATATTGGCCCGATAAAACCCAGGCAGGCACCTAACAGAAAATTATCTTTCTTGAATATCATTTGAATAGTTTCTTTTTTTCCAATTGTTGTTTCAGGGCATAGTTGGTGAGGTCGAATTGTACAGGTACCACGCTCACATAATTATTCTGCAGGGCCCATACATCGGTGTCCTTACTCTTGTCAAAATTCACGAATTCGCCCGTGAGCCAATAGTATTTTTTGCCTTGCGGGTCTTTACGTTCGTCAAAATCTTCCACGTATTTGGCATACGCCTGTTTACAGATCTTAATGCCTTTTATTTCCTTTTTTGGAACGGGAGGGATATTCACGTTCAGTAAAAGATGTTTGTCCAGTTTTTGTTTCAGGATCGTTTGAATGATCTTATTGGCATAAAAAGTAGCAGCGGTAAAATCGGCTTCAAAACGATAATCCAATAAAGAAAAACCAATGCTGGGAATACTTTCAATGGACGCTTCCATGGCCGCACTCATGGTGCCGCTGTAAATGACATTGATAGAATGGTTGGCGCCGTGGTTGATGCCGCTGAGGCACAGGTCGGGTTTGCGGTGCAGGATCTTATCTACCGCCAGTTTAACGCAGTCAACGGGTGTTCCGGAGGTTTGCCAGGCTTCAATGTCGCCAAACAATTCCACTTTATTCATCCGCAAAGGTGTGCCGATGGTGATCGCATGCCCCATGCCGCTCTGTGGTTTATCGGGCGCTACCACCACTACTTTACCCAGTGGTTTGGCTGCCTCTACCAAACTTCGTATACCCGGTGCTGTTATTCCATCATCATTAGTAATGAGGATGATGGGTTGTTCTTTCTTCTTAGTTGCCATTTATATGATTCAGGTCATTTAAAATTGAGGGAATAATTGCCTTGCAATACCGGGTTGCCGGAAAGGCCAGGGGATCATAGCAAGTATGATCAGGATGGCGATGCCGAAATAAATAAGACTGCGTTTGTGTTTTTGCGCATCGGTACCTGCACGCTTCACCATGCTTCTGCCGATATGCACCAATAACCATGCGATGACCATCATGGTAATATGTTCTACCGCAAAGAACCGGCTCATGCCATCTTTCATAACTTCCTTTGCATTGGTTTTAAGCAGGGTGAACCACATGCCGTTGAAATATAATACCAGCCCGATCAATAATTGTATGTCGCAACTGATCATGAAGAAAAGATTGGTGCGGTTATCACCGGCCGTAAATTTCCTTTTGCCAAAAACACCGGATAATGCATTGATCAATGCCCATAGCCCAAACAATACCACCGCCCAGCGTAAAATACTATGTATTATCAATGTATAATTCATAAGTAATATTTGGTACAAAAATACGGTAATTCAACCTCTCCTCAACCGGCTCCTTAAGGAGCCGGTACATCCCGTTATTTAATTATACTTTCTTTTTCTCTGCACTTCGGTGGCAATAAGAAAATAAATTTGGCAGAACTAAAATAATTAGTATATTTGTGCTAATCAAATTAGTTGTATCATGTCAGTAGCCGGACAAAACCTCAAATACCTGCGCAAGCTAAGAGGCTGGACGCAGGAAGAATTTGCAAACAAATTACGTATCAAACGTTCCCTGATCGGTGCTTATGAAGAAGAGCGTGCCGACCCAAGGCTGGATGTATTGGAAGTAGTTGCCGATATGTTCAAACTAAGTCTGGATGAGCTTTTGCTGAAAGACCTCAGCAATTCTTCCGGTAATTACCTGGCAAAACGAAGGCAACAAAAAATGATGAGTGCCGATAGGAATGTCATTCATTTTGTTCCCGTAAAAGCCGCTGCCGGTTACCTGGCCAGTTATGCAGATACTGAATTCATTGATGAACTCAACACTTTTACCTTACCCATGTTATCGGGTGGTAATTACAGGGCCTTTGAAATTATTGGAGACAGCATGTTACCCACACCCAGTGGCAGTATCATTGTTGGAGAAAAAGTTGAGAACACAACAGACATAAAGAACAGTCAGGCATACATCGTGGTAAGTCGCAATGAAGGCATAGTATATAAGCGTGTTGAAAAGAACAATCGCAGTAAAAATAAATTAACGCTGGTAAGCGATAACCCTCAGTACCAGCCCTACCAGGTCAATGCCGAAGATGTAGTGGAATTATGGCAGGCACAGATGGTGATCAGTAAGATAAGCCAGCAACAACGGTGGGATGTGAATTCGCTGGCCAGTATGGTGAATAACCTGCAAAGCCAGGTGAGTACTTTAAAGAAAAAAATGAATTAAATAACCCTGGCCTTAAGGCCAGGGCAAAGGCTAGGGCAACTCAGATGAACGCAAAAGAATTACTCATATTGAATTTTGAAGAAGTGCGGCGCAGAAGCATTAAGGTCTGGAAAACCATTGCAGAAGAAAATCTATACTGGAAGCCCGATCCTGCGGCAATGAATTGTATCGAAATGATACGTCATGTGCTGGAGTCTGAAAATATTTATCATCATATCATTTTACACCGGGGCGAACTGGGTGATTATGAAAGCCCCTTAACAGGTAATCCCTACACGACGATCGATGATGAATTAAAAAATGCACAGCCTTACCGCGAGAAATTTTTGAAAATGGTGCATTCATTTTCTTTAAAGGAATTAGAAGAATTGTATATCACCCGAAAAGAAAAAAAACAGCATCGTAAACTAGGCGATTATTTATTGCGGATGGCTTATCATGAAAGTGTGCATACAGGACAACTGCTTGACTATTTACGCACATTGAAAGCACAAAGGGCCAATATATGGGATTAGATTTTTTGATAATGATATAATATTGATACGGAGATCATGGAAATGAAATTGCCTGCATTTAATGCGAAAGGGGAGTTGGAGATCATTCCTTCTGTAACATCAGCCAAAGAAGATTTTGATTTTTTTATTGGCCAATGGAAACTGAAAAACCGTAAACTCAAAACGAGGCTGGATGATTGTAAAGAGTGGATCGAATTTGAAGCCACTCAGGAGAATTATAAAGCACTGACCGGGCTTGCGAACATTGATCATTTCTATGCGAATTTTAATGACAAACCGTTTGAAGGCATGACCATCCGGCTTTTTGACCCCGCAACAAGGCTTTGGAGTATTTACTGGGCTGATAGTAATGTGGGGAGGTTAGATACTCCTGTGGTTGGTTCATTTGAAAATAAGATTGGGCACTTTTTTACAAAGGATATTTTTGAAGGCAGGGCTATCCTGATGGTATTTCGTTGGGACGTTACAGATGCTGATAACCCTGTATGGAGCCAGGCATTTTCAACAGATTGGGGAAAAACATGGGAGTGGAACTGGTATATGTATATGAGCCGGATGAATTGAGTTGGTTAGTAGTTAATAGTTCATTCAACATGGTATAACATAATTAATCACTAAGAAATAAATCGTGTTGCATTAACTATGAAACATTACTCCAAATTGTGAATTTCTAACTAATAACTCCTGTTCTTAAACAGTTAACTTAGCAAACAGATACATCGATTAATAAAAACTAAAAACAAACAGTTATGATTAAGTTACAGATCATCGGCAATCTTGGGAAAGATTGTATCGTAAAAGAAGTGAATGGAAAAAATGTGATCAATTTCAGCGTAGCGCATACAGAGCGTTACAAGGATGCACAAGGCAACCAAAAAGAAAGGACCACCTGGGTGGAATGTGCTTACTGGACCGACAAGACGGCCGTGGCGCAGTATCTTACAAAGGGGAAAACGGTTTATGCCGAAGGCTCCCCGGAAGCGGATGCCTATACCAACAAAGAAGGGCAGGTGGCAGCTACCTTGCGCATGCGGGTGCAAGCGGTTCAACTGCTGGGTGGCAACAGTGGAGACGGACAAGGTCCCAATTCGGGCAATATAACCCATACCGGTATGAGCAAAGGTCCGGTAGCTGTTTCAGCCCCGGTGAATACCAATACCCCGGCACCTGTGGATGATCTGCCTTTTTGATCGATCAGCCAACAAATAATTAAAGCTCCCTCGCGGAGCTTTTTTATTGCTTCAATTTTTTTAAAGTTTTATCTTGTGCAAAATGTTTGTTGTGAAAAAACGAATCATATTCAACTCCCTGGCCCCTCTCTTTTTTCTCCTTTCAACTTTTAGCAGCTTGGCGCAAAAAAGCTTTACACAATATGTAAACCCCATGATCGGAACGGGCGGACATGGCCATACATATCCCGGGGCTGTATTGCCGCATGGTATGGTGCAGTTGAGCCCGGATACCAGGCTGGACGGGTGGGATGGCTGCAGCGGTTATCATTACAGCGATGATTATATTTACGGGTTTACG
>JANYIM010000177.1 GCA_025362055.1 Bacteroidota bacterium | reverse complement strand
GCCTCCGGCGGCAGTGTGGGTAACGGAACTTTTTTAGCCCTCTTGAAATTAAAAGACAGTATCCGGAATCAAAACACCACGTATACCAGGGAAGCAAACAAGTACCTGAAGAGTGATTTTTTATCGTATACGCTTGCCCGTATGTTGGGGCCCGATTTTGTACGTCCGTTATTTGGTGGCCTGCCCATCGATGACAGGGCTGCAGCGCTGGAATATGCACTGGAGAATGGGGAAGATAAAAGCGCTCTTTTATACGAACAATTTGCAACTCCCTTTTCAGCATATATTCCATCAGCAACAAACAACCTGCCTATCATTTGTATCAATGTTACGCGTGTGCAGGATGGAAATCCATCAGTAGTGAGTAATATAAGATTAGATACGCCCATTTTTGGAAAGCGTGTTGACATACTAAATACATTGCCCGCAGATAAAGACATGAAACTAAGTACAGCCGTGATCCTCGGCGCCCGGTTCCCCTACATCAGTCCTGCCGGAAGAATTGATAATAGTTATTATGTAGATGGCGGTTATTTCGATAATTCGGGCGCAGGTGTGGTGCAGGAAATGATCATGGAACTACAGCGCATCATCAAGGATACCCTTGCTGTAAACCCGGACCATTATTTTAAAAATCTATCCTTTACTATCATTCATTCTCAAAATGGGTATCCTGGTACTGATCTTAAAAAGATACAACCATTGATGAACGACCTTGCTGCCCCCCTCCTTACTTTGATAGGCGCTTTTGGTACCCAAACATCTGTGAATGACTGGCGCCTGAAAAAATATATGGAAGATATTCATCGCGCCGCAAAAGATACAGGCTATTACCCTATGAACCTTTATAAAAATGCAGCCATGGGTGATGAGTTCCCGATGAATTGGGCCATTTCCTATTATTATATCAACAAGATGGATGCGCAGCTGTATAAAGACAGTAATGTAACCGATGTGATAAATATGATGAAGAAAAAACTGCAATAAGTTAGATTTGTAAAAAGCATTATTTGACAGCTATCTTAAAATACATAAAAGGATTTTACAACAAAGAATTCAATCCCTTCTATTTCCTGTTGATCCTGTTAATGGCAGGCTCGCTAATTTATTTAAATTACTGGCATGCGCTTGAGATCAATTATGTGAATGGCGGCGGTAAATGGCGGCATTTCTTCGGTTATTTTTTTTTATACTTTACTCCTTTCGCCGCTGCATTTTTTTTGCAATTATTTTTTTTTAAAGACTGTACGTATTACAAGAATAAATGGTTTTGGATAATACTTATACTTGCGCCGGCCTTCTTCGCTTTCAGGGTAAATTTTGATTTCCAGGAAATGCTGTTCAGCAAAATATGGAGTGGTGATGAATTAGATTTCTGGACACAAAGCCTTAACTGGGTAATGCGGGTCTTTGTTGTGTTGATACCGGTATACTTTCTCTGGCGGATAAAAGACAAGAACAACCAGCTCTTTTACGGATCAAAAGCGCTGGATAAGACAAAACCTTATTTGATGATGTTGCTGATCATGGTACCGTTGATCGCTGCTGCAAGTACACAAAAAGATTTTTTGGAAATGTACCCACGGGCAAAATTTTTAACTCATCTCGACCTGCATTCAAAAAAAATACATTATTTTATCTACGAGTTGTGCTATGGATTTGATTTTGTAAGTATTGAGTTTTTCTTTCGGGGGTTTTTAATTTTATCACTGGCAAAGATCTGTGGCCCCCATTGTATCATTCCGGCAGCCTGTTTTTATTGTACCATTCATTTTGGCAAACCAATGGGAGAAGCCATTAGCAGTTTCTGGGGTGGGCTATTATTGGGCATTGTAAGTTTTAATACACGAAGTATCTGGGGTGGATTGATGGTACACCTTGGCATTGCGTGGTTAATGGAAGCGGGTGGCTGGTTGGGTTTCTTTTTTAAAAAATAAGAAGAATCAGGTCAATATTTTAACTCTTTTCCCATTTTGTTCACTTAGCTCGAAGAGGCCTGTACGGAATATATCACTCATTCACAGGCAGCAATAAGAAATAAAAAAGCGTCTTTACAGTGATAAGGGATAGGAAAAACAACAATTCTTCACGGGCTTATACTATTGTACTTACAGGAACGGATGTGTACTTTTAGATGTTCAACATGAAAAATTTTTTCTCCATATCATTATTATTTTTTTTATGCATTACACTATGCTCCTGCCCGTATAGTTCTATTTACAGGTTAGATGACAACCCGTCCATTGATGTAGAAGATATTTTGCTGGGCAAGTGGGCTACTTTTGTGAAAAAGCCAGGCACAACAAGGGAAGAGCCTGTTAAAATGATCCTAAGCAGAAAAACGGAAACAGAGTATAATATTGCATTGCTCGGTTTTACAGATGAACTTCGCCCATTCCATGTTGTTACAGCCGATTCTGTTTTGGGTACTGCATTCATGTCAGTGATCGGCGACAAAAAATTTTTTAATATCAGCGTCAAATCAAATATTTATATTGCCGAATTAAAATTTGAGGATGATAAGCTTTCCATACTTCCGTTAGTAGAACATTTCACTTCCAAAATGATCTTTAGTAATACCGCACTAAGAAACTCCGTGGCTTTTCATTACAAAACAAGGGTACATGCAATGTATGATGATGACTTTTGTTTAAGAAATATGGTAAAGGTGAATTAGGGTGTAACGCAGCCGGCCAGGATCATCCTGATATATTATGATTTATATTCTCTTCGCTGGTTACATAGATCTGCGGTATTAAATAGCACTTATCTGCAGTATCATGAAAATCATGGCCATCTGCGTTCCATTTTTCGTAATTTGCTTATCCACCCAAACCGATCGCATATGCCATTAAGTAAGATCGCCGGTATAGGCTACTATGTTCCAGCCAATGTTTTCACTAACAAGGATCTTGAAAAATACATGGATACCAATGATGAATGGATCCAGGAACGCACCGGTATAAAAGAGCGGCGCTATGCTGATAGGTTAGGTGAAACCACCACCACCATGGGTGTAGAAGCTGCGAAGATCGCCATTGAAAGAGCAGGCATAACACCCCTGGATATTGACTTTATCATATTCGCCACCATCTGCCCCGATTATTATTTCCCGGGATGCGGGGTATTACTGCAACGTGCCATGAAGATGAAAGAGATCGGGGCATTGGATGTACGCAACCAGTGCAGTGGCTTCGTGTATGCATTATCGGTAGCAGACCAGTTCATCAGGTCGGGTATGTATAAAAATATTTTAGTGGTAGGCAGTGAAAAGCATTCTTTCGGCCTGGATTTCAGCACCAGGGGAAGAAATGTATCTGTGATCTTTGGAGATGGTGCAGGTGCCGTAGTGTTGCAGCCTGCTGCAAAAGAAGGGCAGGGTATCTTAAGTACGCATTTACACAGTGATGGTGAAAGTGCAGAGATCCTGGCCATGTACAATCCAGGTACACATGCCAATCATTGGCTTCCGGAAAAGCTCGCAGATTTTGATGATAAGGAGATCGGTGAACTCTTTATAAGCCATGCCATGATCGATAAGGCACAGCTATTCCCCAATATGGATGGGCCGGCTGTATTTAAAAAAGCCGTGGTAAAATTTCCTGAAGTAATTACAGAAGCATTAATGAAAAACGGTTTAACACCGGCCGACCTGAAAATGCTGATACCACACCAGGCCAACTTACGCATTGCACAATTTGTACAGCAAAAATTAAAATTAAACGACGACCAGGTCTATAATAATATTCAAAAATTCGGCAACACTACTGCAGCCTCTATCCCAATTGCCCTATGTGAGGCATGGGAACAGGGGAAAATAAAGGAAGGAGACCTGGTATGCCTGGCGGCCTTTGGTAGTGGTTTTACATGGGCAAGTGCATTAATAAGATGGTAATACTGCAAAGCTTGTCTTGTACTGAAACTATTAATGGCACGGGCTTTGCCTCTATCTCTTGAATTATTGTTTTTTTTCACTATATTTATATACTTAAATTTTCAACAATGAAACTAAAATCACTGATTGTAGCATTGCTACTATTTTCTGCAGCCGGCACCTATGCACAGGTTACCGTAAACGTATTTATCAATGGTACCAAATCGGGCCAGTATGAAGTTAAAGAAGGCGCTACTGATGGAGGCATCTGGTACAAAAAAGCTGATTATAAAAAGATGAACAAATTTGCCATTGAAGTAAAATCCAAAATGCTTAGCAATGATGCGTATAAGCGTGTTGTTGAAGCTGTTGATGACAACTCAAAATCTCTTTTTATCGCTTCTGAAACGCCCGGCGTACTTGGTCAATTTGACCTGAGTGATAAAGCTATTACAAAAAGGCTGGCTAAAGGAAAGATCGTTAAACTATACCTTCAGATGGATCCGGCAAGCCCTAGCAGCAAGGTTGTTTCTAAAAGAATATTCATAGGGAATCTTACAGCAAAGTAAAAATGGTTGAACGCAGGTTCGTTTACTTTATTAATCCCATCTCCGGCACCAGGGGTAAAATACTGGTGCTGGAGATGATAAAAAAGAGAACGGCCGAACAAAATATTCCTTTCGAAATCCTCCACACCAATGCTGAAGGGAATTATATTTATCTCCCCGAAAAGATCGTTTCAGAAAAAATCACTGACGTTATTGTATGTGGCGGCGACGGAACAGTAAACCAACTTGCCAATGCACTACAGGGTATTGATGTCAATATCGGCATCATCCCAATGGGCAGTGGAAATGGTTTGGCCTTTGCTGCAAAGATCCCTAAAAGGCCCGATCGTGCGCTGGAACTGATCTTTAAAGGCGGCGCTGTTCCTATTGACAGTTTTTACATCAATAAAAAATTCAGTTGCATGCTCTGCGGGCTTGGTTTTGATGCACAGGTAGCCCATGATTTTGCAAAACAAAAAAAACGTGGACTTGCCACCTACGTAAAACAATCCGTTAAAAATTTCTTTGCTGCAAAGCCATACCCTTTCAGTTTATCGGTTGATGGCGTAGCATTTACCACCGATGCTTTTTTTATCAGCATTGCCAACAGCAACCAGTTTGGCAATAATTTCACCATTGCGCCGCAAGCGAGTTTACAGGATGGGTTACTCGATATTGTTGTGGTAAATAAAATGAGCAAACTGAGGATGATGTGGGCAGTACTAAAACAAATACGAAAAGGACAGGTACGCATATACGAAGATAAAAAGTATCACCGCAATGAAATTCATTATTTTCAAACCGGTAAATTAACCATACAAAATCCGAAGCTGGCACCCCTGCATATTGATGGCGACCCCGCCGAAACAACTGTGTTATTTGAGATCGAGATCATTAAGAAAGCATTCAGGCTGATAATAGCTTAAAAACTATTTTCTATCTTACTACTAACTACTTCAGGAGCCGTTCCAGTTTCTTCAGCATTCCCTGGTTATAGATATTATTAAATGACGCTATCACGTCTCGCTTTTCACTTTCTGATATATGAAAATTAAGTGTTGCACTGTTATCCTCATTTTCGGGCACATACATGAACGTAACACTATGCATATTAGAATCCATTGCATCGTGTAAATAACTATACTGATCCGATTCTGAATAATCCTGCAGCTTTTGCCAGTTGTGCTGTAGCATGGTAGCGGGTTTGATGAGTACATCTGTAATGGAGCCTGTTTCAAAAGGCTTTTGCCAGTTATCTTTCATTCGATCCCGCATCTGCACTATAATTACACCCCCGGTATTTGTATTGATCCAGTCTTTAAAATTTTCAATGAACCGTAATGTTGTTTCCTGGCCAAAATTATCCCGCAATCCTGCATCCATCACATCAATGACAGGGTCAGTTGGTAGCCATACATTGGGCAAAACGTATGGGAAAGTTGCATTCATCCGCAATGCCGTGAGCAGCCGTGTATTCAATGGCGACTGTTTAGAAAAAAATGCCGCATAATCAACCGCATCAGGGCTGCTGGCAGTATCGTTGGCATTCAACAAAGGCTTCATCAAAAAACTTATGGGTTGCGAACATATCATCATTCTCCTGCCATCACGGGTGATCGTGGAATTGAAGATCATCAGGGGAATAGCAGCCGCTTTTTCTTCGGTCACATAATCTTTTATCTGTGTATTTAATATCCCCTTGCTGTTGGCCAATAATTTTTGTTCAAATGCATAACCCCTATCCTTTACATATTTATAACTTCCTATGGAAAATTTTTGTACCGGTGCAAAAATATCCCTTGCTATCATGGAGGAGAATACAGGATTTAACAGGTCTTCTGCAATATTATTAGTGTAATCTTTGCTGTATATGTTAATGGATTTCCCCTGCTGTTTTAACCTGTACAACTCACGGTAATAAGTAGCCGCCAACATACCTCCGCTGGCTCCGCTGATCATCATACAATGCTGTAGCAGGTTGCCCCCGGTGATACTGTCTAATTGCTGCAGTGTATTCATCACAAACGTACCGCTACGAAGCCCGCCACCACTTACATTGATAAAGACCATGACCGGTTTTTCTTCTTTTTGTTTCTTCTTCCAGTTCTCCAGGATAGCGATCATATTTGCTTTATCCGCCGAGATATTTTCCGGCATACACAACTGCTGCAGCGATCGTTTGTTATAATCAGGCCGTTCTGTTGTGTTCGTGTAGTTAAGCCCATAAGCTTTATTCCTGGGATCTATGATCTCATTTTGGTACAATTGGTCAATAAAAAAAACGAGTACAATGATAAAAGGAAGACTCCAGCTTTGTAAAAAATAAGTGAGGGAACCAATTACAGCCATCATCACGGCAAAGAAAATAAAGATACTTGCTGCTGCAGGCACCTGGAATATCTTATCATCCATAAAAAAACCAACAATGATCAAAAAAGCAAAGGCCAGCATGATACTGATAATGCCCGAAAAATGATGCCGCTTAAATACAAGGTCCAGGAAATTTTGACTGTAATGCGATACATCCCTTACTTTACGAAAGCGGAATTTTGAGCTTAAGAAATAACTCACTTTCATTCCAAATGCATCTGGTAGGGGTTCTCCGGAGGAATTGATTGAACCGTTAAGATGCTGTGCAGCAGCAACCATTGGCGTTAAGGCACGGCGTATCCGTTTTTCGGCACCGAAAAAGAAGCCAAAAGAAAATATCAATACAAAAATAAACCCCGCCAATATTCCTGCTATTATAACAAGTATCTGCCCTATATTCATTAGTTCTTTGTGTGCGTCAAAAGGAAAAAGCCGTAAGAAATAAAAGAAAAGGAACAGTAAAGGCATTACTGCATTATTGATACAATATATTAAAAAAGGTTGCCGGGTGGTTGCCAGGAATTTACAGCGTTTACTGTGCAGGATAAACGTAGTGATATTCCAGCTCATCATAAAAACGCCCAGTGCAATGCCAACAATGGAAGCACCCAGTGCATTTACATTACCCAGGTATTCGGGTGAAAGGAACAGGGCATCAGCCCCGTAATTTTTCATAAAGCCACTGTTGATGGTACTGCCTAACAAATACCAAAAAACCAACAAGACCTGGTATTTACGAAAATGAAGAATAAAAAGCTGGACAGGGAAGGAATAAAAAATATCTTTTAATAACTGTTTCATTCAAAAGACGGTTGTCTAAAAGTACTTAAAAAGATGGTGATGGCCGGTTGGAATACGCCATTTGCACTATGTCGTTATGCTATTCCCTTCGAGTTAGCCTGTAACAAGATCCTCATTGTTTGCGTAATGGCACAGGTAGCCAGTAATAAGTGAATGGGTTGGGCTACTGCCGGCATCCCTGCATAGAACAACGCAATACCGGCGATCATATTCAAAAATACAATGGCAACAAGCATTAAGACCTGGTTTTTGATCCCTGCAATATTTCTGCAATACCAGCCCAAAAACAAAACAGTGGCCAATACAAACCAGGAGAAGCTACGGTGTAATAAAAAATTTACAGGCATCGCAGCCAGCCATGTTTCCCTTTGTTCGTAATGTAATGTCCTGGAAACATCATCTACATACATTCTTACCAGCGTACCCAATACCGCTTGTGTCAATAAAATGATTAAAAAGGCAACTACTAATTTTTTTACTTTTTTACTGACTGGAATAAAAAATAATTTTGACTGTAATGATAATAACAAAGCCAGTTGTACCTGCACCAATACCAATGCGAACAGTAAGTGTACAGAGATGCTTAAATGCGCCAGGTTAAGCTTTACCACAATAGCCCCAAACAAGCCCGTTAAAATTACCACGGTCAGAAATGCAATCGCCAACCGGAAGGATCGAGAGTACTGTACACGTTTAAAAAAAAGTACGAGTACTTGTATAACCGCAAAAAATCCCAGTAATGCTCCCAGCAAACGGTTGAAGTATTCTATCCAGGTATGCAAGGCATTGAATGTATGATCAATGTCTTGTTTCTTTAAATATTTTTCAAAGTCAGGGGGAAGTTCAGCAGCATTTGTGGGCGGTATCCATTTCCCAAAACACTTAGGCCAGTCGGGACAGCCCATTCCACTTTGGGTAGTACGCACCACGCCTCCTGCAATGATCACCAAAAATGTAAGTATGAATGTGGCCAGCACCCAATGCCTGATACGCTGCATAAAAAATAATTGATACAAATTTACTGCAGCAATTGTTGATAAAGCAGTATCCAATGCTTTTTTATGGTTTTAACTGATATTTGTTAAAGATTTATGTTAACCCCCTACCTCCATAACGACCTTGTTGAAGCTGGTATTGATGAAGCCGGGCGAGGCTGTTATGCAGGGCCCGTTTTTGCAGCAGCCGTAATTTTACCAAAAGATTTTTTTCATCCCCTGTTAAATGACAGTAAACAATTAAAAGAAAAACAGCGCGACCTGTTAAGGCCCATTATTGAAAAAGAAAGTATCGCCTTTGCTGTTGGGCAAATTGAAAATACAGAGATAGATGACATCAATATTTTACAGGCAACTTACAAAGCCATGCACTTTGCCATTGATGGCCTTAAAAAAAAGCCGGAAATATTATTGATCGACGGGAATCGTTTTAAATCCTATAAAACGATCCCTCACCAATGCATCATTAAAGGGGATGGAAAATACGCTTCTATTGCCGCAGCAAGCATACTGGCGAAGACATACCGCGATGCTTTCATGCAACGTATCCATACCGCATTTCCTCAATACGGATGGAATAAGAATAAGGGCTATGGTACTGTATTTCATCGCAATGCAATTGAGCAATTGGGGTTGTGCCGGTATCATCGAAAAAGCTTTAATATTCTACCTTAAAAGGCTTTTTTAAAAAAAATATTATTACTTTACATTAAACGAGGTTAATAAAAACCTGTCTATGTACTATTGTAAATAATTTTTTATCAACCAAAATAATAACATCATGAAAGTAAAATTCATTACAGCAACTGCACTTGTTATGGCTATCAGCATTACCGGGGCCAGTGCACAAAAAGTCATTCATCACCATGCAGCGCATCAGCAGGCCCGTATCGAACAAGGCGTACAAAGCGGCGAGCTTACTAAAGGTGAAACAAAACACCTGGAGAATAAAGAAAAGGCTGTTCACCAGGAAGTAAAAATTGCAAAGGCAGATGGCAAGATCACGAATGCCGAAAGAAAGGATATCCGCCAGGATCAAAGGCAAACCAGCCGTGCTATTTACCGTGAAAAGCACAATGGCAGGGTAAGGCATTAAACTTATTGATATAACTGTATCTTAAAAGATCCTTCAGCTAAAACGGAAGGATCTTTTTAATTAAACTTTGTTATTCAAAAATAATTTCTCCCAACCCTTGCCTTATGATCACCCATTCATCGGTAGTACAATCCACGATCGTAGAAGGCACCATGCCGCCAATACCGCCATCGATCACAAAATCAACTGCATCTCCTAATTTTTCATAGATCACTTCGGGGTCAGTAAGTTCTGCTGCTGTTTCACCCGGCAATGAAGCACTCAAAATAGGGTTACCCAGTGTATCAAGAATATGCTGGCAAATGATATTATCCGGCACCCGCAATCCAATGGTCGACTTTTTACTTTGCAAGATCTTAGGCACCACTTTACTTGCAGGTAAAATAAAAGTATAGGGGCCCGGTAAATAACTTTTAAGCATACGGTAAAGTGGCGTATCTATACTTTTGGTATAATCGCTCAGGTGACTAAGATCGCGGCAAATAAAGGATAGTTGGGCTTTTTGCGGATCTATCTGTTTGATGGTACAGATCCTTTCAACGGCTTTATGCTGTGCAATATCACAACCCAGCCCATAAATGGTATCGGTTGGATAGATGATCACGCCACCATCCTTCAGGCATTCTGCCACCTGCCTGACCAGCCGGGGCTGCGGATTATCGGGATGTATTTGTATCAGCATAATTTTTTGATTACAACAGGTTGCAATCCTTTATTTTTGCAACGTTCAAAAATATCAAATATTACATCAATAAATTTAAATAACCATGTCAGTCATCACAGTTGGAACAATGGCTTTTGACGCCATTGAAACACCATTTGGCAAAGTAGATAAAATAGTTGGCGGCTCAGGTACCTATGTAGCTTACGCTGCAAGCAAATTTGTTACCCCGATCCAGCAAATTTCCATTGTTGGTTACGATTTTCCCCAGGAAGAAATGGATGAACTTAAAAAACGTGGCGTACAACTGGAAGGTGTTGAGATCGTACCGGATAAAAAATCTTTTTTCTGGAGTGGCAAGTATCATACCGATATGAATACACGTGATACACTTATAACAGACCTGAATGTATTGGCAGATTTTAATCCTGTTGTTCCCGATTCTTACCAGGGTGCAGAATTTTTAATGCTGGGCAATTTAATGCCAAAACTACAGATGAGTGTGATCGATCAAATGAAGGTGCGCCCCAAATTGATCGTAATGGATACGATGAATTTTTGGATGGAAATAGCAATGGATGACCTGAAAGAAGTATTAAAAAAAGTAGATGTGCTGTTGGTAAATGATGGTGAAGCCCGACAGCTCAGTGGTGAATTTTCTTTGGTTAAAGCAGCCCGCAGCATTTTACAAATGGGACCTAAATTTTTGATCATTAAAAAGGGGGAGCATGGTGCTTTGCTGTTTCACGGTGATCATGTTTTCTTTGCTCCTGCCCTGCCATTGGAAGAAGTATTTGACCCAACCGGTGCCGGTGATACTTTTGCAGGTGGCTTCATCGGCCATCTTGCCAAAACAAAGGACATCAGTTTTGAGAATATGAAGACAGCCATTATTGTAGGCAGCGCCATGGCAAGTTTTTGTGTAGAAAAATTTGGGCCCGAAAGGATGAAAGAGATCACGCAGGATGATATTAAAGCAAGATTGAATGAATTTGTGCAACTGGTAAATTTTGATATTGACCTGGTTTGATCTTTCCCGTTAGTTTTTTATTTAAAAAAAAATTATGCTCGAGATAATTGCATTGATCTTTTTAACCAGGAACATAGGTGCATTAGCGATAAAAAAAGGTTTAAAGCCCGGTACCTGGAAATTGTATACTGTTTTGTTGTGGTTTGGTGCTGAGATCGGCGGGATCATTATTGGAATAGGCAGTTTCGGCGAAGATGCATTGCTTCCTGCAGTTTTTATTGGCCTTGCCTGTGCTGTTGCAAGTTATTTTATTTTAAGATCAAATCTTTCCCGGAGGCCTGATGTGGATGATGATATCAATTTTATTGGCAAGGATATGCATCATTAAGCTCGTCTTCGTCTGAGGCGAGGATGAGTTAATTCCTCCTTGCCAGCACGATCACATTCTTAAATTGTTTTTTCTTTCCATCCAGGTTAAATACTTCTGTAAAAAATATATAGATGCCCACAGGTAATTTTTGATCCTTCTCTCCCAGTCCGTCCCAGCGGTAATTGCCCTTGATACCACATAAGGCATTGTGTTGAAGAAAACGTACTAGCCTTCCCGCAGCGTCAAAAATGGTGATATTGGCCACATAGCCCGGCGAGGGGAAACTGTAGTTGATCGTTGCAAAATCATCCATCCCATCATTATCGGGTGAAATGATCTCAGGGGTAATGGTAATATCACCTTTTAATTCCTGGTCGCTATGATATTGCGAATTTTTATAAGTGGGTGTGCCATATCCAACCGATGTTGCAGCGGAATGCCAGTTGTCTTGTTGTTGGGTAGGGGCATTATAATCGATTCGTTCCAATGCAACCCCTTCGGGATTATCGATCAATTTAAAATGCCATTTTTCGTTGTATAATAATTCATCAACTATTTTACCCCGGTCATTTAAAAGAATAACATCTCCTTTATCATCATTATAAGATGGTGTGCTGCTTACTTCTGCAAAAGCCTCGGGGTTGAGGGTTATAAAATCCCGTTTTACAATAGCAGCGTCTGATGTAACTACCATAAAGTCTTCGGGGAAAAATAAATAATTCTCTCCACTGAGTTGAGTGATGCTGCTAATAGCTCCCGCTGTGTTCCTGTTTGCTATATAGATATTTTTAAGGTCAGCTATCTTTCTTGAACGATTGTATATCTCTACATAGTCAACACTATTAGGGGCCGGGTTAAAAAGTATCTCATTGATCACTATATCAAAACTGTCAGCAGCCGAAGCAAGGCCAACCCTTACTGTTTTTTTAGGGTCAACAGGATTGCCGGCACAATCTGTAAGTGCATTCACTGCTATGATATATATTTTATTTTTCTGTAAGGGGGCATTTAATTTTAGATCAACCCGGTCGAATACAGGAGCAGTAACAATGGCATTTCTCGGTGTACCAATACCGTCACTGATCGTATAATTAACTACTGTACCGGCTTTTGCACTATCAAGTGGTTCATCAAAAACCAGGAAAACAGTTACACTATCTGTTGCGTATGCACGCAATAAACGGGGGTTTGTTTTATCGCCGTTATCAGCGTTCGCTGAATTTTTTTTGCCGGGTGTGCCGCCTTTACTATCTGTGCTGGCCTTCCAGTTGCTGTATCCTGAGCAGGGATTTTTTGTGTCGATCATTTCCAGCGTCCAGCCACCGGCTGCTTTTAATTCGTTCTCGTACCATTTGTCGGTATAACTTACTGCATGAATGATCTTGTTTTGCGGCGAACGCAGGTAGATCACATCACCGGTATTATCCAGTGATGGGAAATTGGTTACAGCAATTGCAGGGCCATAGGCCGACATGGCTGCAACAGCACTGGCTGTACAAACGATCACAAAACTATCCGGCTTTAAGGTATAGTTAGGCATGGTTCCGCTTTGCCCGCTAATATCGCCGATCCTCCAACCCAATAAATTAAATGTTGAGGTTGAAGTATTGCGCAGTTCTATCCATTCATTGTTTGGCAGGCTCACCTGTGGAGAGGGGTCTGCCATTAGTTCGTCGATCACAACATCATAGCGATTTGCGATCTGGCTAAAAGCTTTCGTAGAAAATAGCAGGCATAGCAATGCAGGAAAGATCATTTTTTTCATAACGTGGGATTAAATATTACTCAAAATAAAAAATGTCATCGGTTATTTTAAAGTGATAAGGCCGTAAAAGGATGTTGTTTTGGCCGGTATTTTATGCGCAAAATCCGGCTGTACCGGCTGGGTAATTTTTATTTCATAATAGTTTAAGTGCTTTCATTAAAACGGAAGCTTTATTTTATCTTTGCGTTTTAAAAAACATATAATATCAAAAAATAAAATGAAAGTAGCTGTTGTTGGAGCAACCGGTTTGGTGGGCAGTAAAATGCTGCAGGTTTTGGCCGAACGTAATTTCCCGGTTACTGAATTAATTCCCGTGGCCTCGGAAAGATCTGTTGGTAAAGAAGTAGTGTTTAAAGGCCACCGGTATACTGTACGTAATGCGGCTGATGCCATTGCTGCCAGGCCGGCGTTGGCGATATTTTCTGCGGGTGGCAATACTTCGCTGGAACTGGCCCCAAAATTTGCTGATGCAGGGATTACCGTTATCGATAATTCATCTGCATGGCGGATGGACCCCACAAAAAAATTAGTGGTGCCGGAAGTAAATGGGAATATACTGACAAAGGATGATAAGATTATTGCCAACCCTAACTGTTCTACGATACAGATGGTAGTGGTGTTGAAACCATTACACGACAGGTACAAAATAAAAAGAGTGGTAGTAAGTACTTATCAAAGTGTAACAGGCAGTGGTTTAAAAGCGGTAACACAATTAATGAACGAAAGAAAAGGTGTTGAAGGCGAAATGGCCTACAAATACCCGATCGACCTGAATGCTATTCCACACATCGATGTGTTTTTAGAAAACGGTTATACCAAGGAAGAAATGAAGATGGTACATGAAACCAAAAAGATCATGTGCGACGATTCCATAAAAGTAACGGCTACCTGTGTACGCATTCCAACCATGGGCGGGCACAGCGAAAGCGTGAACATACAATTTGAGAATGATTTTGATCTTGTTGAAGTAAGGGAATTACTAAGCAGGTCTCCGGGCGTTGTGGTAAAAGATGATGTGGCAAATTTTATTTACCCAATGCCTTTAACGGCTTATGATAAAGATGAAACTTTTGTAGGCAGAATCAGAAGGGATGAAACACAAGCCAATACACTCAACTGCTGGATCGTTAGTGATAACCTTCGTAAAGGTGCTGCTACCAATGCGGCGCAGATCGCAGAATGCCTGCTGGCCAAGGGGTTGCTTTAATAATGAATTGCCCTGCCCTTAAGGGCAGGGCAATTCATTAGCTGATCACCCAGGTCTCGTTTCCTCTCAATAGTTTATCCAGGTCGCCCTTACCTTTTTTCGCGATCACTTCTTCTATCTGTAATTTCATGGAGTCTTCGTAACAGGCACGTTCTGTTTCATAAAATACACCGAACGGCCTTGGCAGGTGCCCTTGTAATTTAGGATCATCAAACATGCGTATCAATATCTGTGCTTTGTAAAAATCCCTGTCATCATGTATCCACAGGTCATCTGTTGAGGCACCCGCTGCAAGATCAACGATCACGGGTTTAAAGCCATCCAGCTTGATCCCTTTATTTTGTGTTGCACCAAACACTAACGGTTTCCCCTGTTCTAAAAATAATACCTCATCTGGCTTGCTGCTTTTTTCTGTAAATATTTCAAAAGCGCCGTCATTGAAGATGTTGCAGTTTTGATAGATCTCCAGGAATGATGAGCCTTTATGCGCCTGCGCACGCAACAACATCGCTTGTAGATGTTTGGGGTCCCTGTCCATTGTCCTTGCTATAAAACTTGCATCGGCACCCATGGCCAATGCCAGGGGATTGAATGGATGATCGATACTCCCAAAAGGTGTCGACTTTGTTATTTTGTGTTCTTCAGAAGTAGGAGAATATTGCCCCTTTGTTAACCCATATATCTGGTTATTGAACAATAAGATGTTTATATCAAAATTCCGGCGAAGCAGGTGAATGGTATGATTACCGCCAATACTCAGGCTGTCTCCGTCGCCCGTAACTACCCAAACGCTAAGTTCCGGCCTCGCTGCTTTTAACCCGCTGGCTACAGCTGTTGCCCTTCCGTGAATACTATGCATACCATAGGTATTCATATAATAAGGAAACCGGCTGCTGCAGCCGATACCGGATACGATCACGATATTTTCCCTCGGAATCCCCAGTGCAGGCATTACTTTTTGCACCTGTGCTAAAATAGAATAATCGCCGCAACCGGGGCACCAGCGTACTTCCTGGTCGGTTACAAAATCCTTGGCCGTAAGTGGGATCGGATTTGTTACTGTTGCTGTATCACTACTCATTTACTTGATAATTATATAGTTGATAATTAATAATGTACCGTAATTTACAAATTTATCAATTATCCATTGAATCATTATCAATTCTTTAGCAATTCCTCCCAGTATTCCGCGGCTCTGCGGGTATGAGGTATCACAATCGTTCCGCCTACAATATTGGCCACCGCAAATACCTCATACATTTGCCCGGTACTGATACCCAGTTCATGCGATTTGCCAAGATGATATTTGATACAGTCGTCACATCGCAACACCATGCTTGCTACTAATCCCAGCATTTCTTTTGTCTTAACATCCAATGCTCCTTCTGCATAAGTATTGGTGTCTAAATTCCATAAACGTTTTATCACAAGGTTTTCTTTGCTTAAGATGACCTCGTTCATTTTGGTGCGGTAGTCGTTGAATTCTTTTACTAAGTTGCTCATACATGAATGTTTAAAAATGATGAGCAAAGATACAATTGTACAAGAGTGCGACGCAACTACAGTTAAATAGTAGTACAAAAGCTGGATACAAAAAACTAAATTTGGTTATCAAACCATATAATATGAAAATAAAGGTGGCTGCCATTTTTTGTGCCTTGTTCTTTTCTTCTGCAATTACAAATGCACAATCCATTGACGCGAAATATTTTAACAGTATGCAATGGCGGATGATCGGTCCTCACCGCGGTGGCAGAACAGTTGGGGCTGTTGGCGTTCCATCGCAACCAAATGTTTTTTATATCGGCGTAAACAATGGCGGTGTATGGAAGACAAACGATTTTGGCAGAACATGGAATCCCATTTTCGATGACCAGCCAACCGGTTCCATAGGTGATGTGGTGGTAGCTCCTTCCAATCCCAATGTGATCTACGTGGGTAGTGGCGAAGGCTTGCAACGTCCTGATCTTTCGGTGGGTGATGGCATTTATAAATCTGCTGATGGCGGGAAAACATGGGTCAACACCGGTTTAAAAGATGGCCAGCAAATTGGTGGTCTTGCTATTGATCCTAAAAATGAGAACAGGGTCTTTGCTGCGGTATTGGGGCATCCGTACGGAGCGAATGAAGAACGGGGGGTGTATCGTACACTTGACGGAGGAAAGAACTGGGAAAAAGTTTTGTACAAAGATGAGAACACAGGAGCCATACAGGTTGTAATTGATCCAAATAATTCAAATATCATTTATGCCGATATGTGGGCAGCCCGCCTGGGGCCCTGGGAGAATGGCTCCTGGAACGGGAAAGAAAGCGGTTTGTTTAAATCGATAGACGGTGGCACCACCTGGAAAAAATTAACAACAGGATTTCCCACCACTGAACAAGGCCTTGGAAGAATTGGATTTTGCATTGCACCCTCCAATTCAAATCGTTTATACGCTACCGTTGATGCCGGTGAACACGGAGGTGTTTACAGGAGTGATGATGCCGGTGAGACCTGGATCAATATCAATAATGATGAAAAATTTTGGGGAAGAGGCAGTGATTTTGCTGAAGTAAAAGTAGACCCCAAAAATGCAGATATCGTTTATACTTCTGATGTGGTGGTGTGGAGAAGCATGGATGGCGGAAAAACATGGAAGGCTTTTCGGGGCGCTCCCGGTGGCGACGATTATCACCGAATCTGGATCAATCCAGATAATCCCAATATCATTTTAATAGCAAGTGACCAGGGTGCCATCATTACAGTAAACGGCGGAGAAAGTTTTTCCAGTTGGTACAATCAGCCTACGGCGCAGTTCTACCATGTTAGTGCCGATAACGCTTTTCCCTATAATGTGTACAGCGGCCAGCAGGAAAGCGGTTCCGTTGGTATTGCATCCAGGGGTAACGATGGGCAGATCTCTTACCGGGAATGGCATCCTGTTGCTGCAGAAGAATATGGTTATGTTGTTGCCGATCCGCTTGATCCGAATATTATTTATGGTGGAAAGATATCAAAGTATGATAAACGTAACGGGCAATCGCAGAATATTTCTCCGGAGGCGGTTCGAAGTGGCAAATACCGTTTTATAAGAACAGCGCCTGTTTTATTCAATCCAATTGATAAAAAAACATTGTACTACGCAGGCAATGTATTGTTCAAAACAAAGGATGGCGGCAGTAATTGGCAAATCATCAGCCCCGACCTCACAAGAGAAAATTGGGATATACCTGCTAACGTTGGGATATACACGAAAGAAGATATGAAAAAAATGCCCCGGCGGGGTGTTATCTATACCGTTGCTCCCTCTTATGTTGACACCAATACGATCTGGTGTGGCACAGATGATGGATTGATACAACTGACACATGATGGTGGCAAGACATGGGCAAACGTTACTCCGCCTGCACTTACAAGCTGGAGCAAAGTTTCATTGATGGATGCAAGTCATGCTGATATAAATACAGCCTATGCAGCAGTGAACAGGATACGCCTCGATGATATGCATCCACACATTTATAAAACAACAGATGGTGGAAAAACATGGACAGAGATCGTGAATGGCTTGCCCAACGACCCCATCAACGTAGTAAAAGAAGACCCTATACGTAAAGGATTATTATTCGCCGGAAGCGAAAGAGCTGTATATGTTTCTTTTGATGATGGCGAACATTGGCAATCCCTTAGGTTAAATATGCCTGCCAGTTCCATCAGGGATCTTGTAATAAAAGATGATGATATCGTTGTTGCTACACATGGACGTAGTTTTTGGATACTGGATGACATAACAGCTTTAAGGCAGTTGAAAGACCAGCCCTTAGGTAGTACTCCTATTCTTTTTAAACCACAATCTTCCTGGCGTGTAAGATGGAGCATGTACAGCGATACGCCCGTGCCACAGGAAGAACCTGCCGGACAAAATCCGCCGGATGGCGCTGTAATTGATTATTACCTGGATGCAAAAGTGAATAATGTAACCCTGGAGATACTGGATATAAATGAAAGGGTTGTTAGAAAATATACTGATAAGGATACGATGTATAAAATTCCACAGGTAAATATTCCGTTGTACTGGATACGCCCGCAACAAATACTTTCTGCCGATGCAGGCTCACACCGTTTTTTATGGGACATGCATTACACCCCTTTGAATGTCCCTGCATCTTATCCCATTTCTGCCATATACATGAACACAGCACCCAATGAAACATCTCCCTGGGTAGTACCCGGAATGTATACGGTTAAACTGACCGTAGATGGGGAAAGTTCTTCTCAACCCATTGAAGTTAAAATGGACCCGCGGGTAAAAACCAGTAAGGAAGATATTGCAGCGATCCTTAACCTTGCTTATTTATGTTATGATGGAAGAAAAAGGTGCATGGAAGCTTTGAGCCAGATCAGCAATTTTCATCTGCAAGTAAAAGAACTCCTGACCAAAGTAACGCCCGAAATGAGTAAACAGCTGAACAATCTCGATAAATCATTAAGCTTATTGGAAAACCCGGAGCCCGGTAGCAAGGATCCCGGGTTTAATAAACTGAACAATGATTTTGCAGGTATTTTCAATACTGTAAATAATACCGAGTTTCCCCCAACAACACAAACTAAGGATGCTGCCACGAAAACAAGATCTGAAATGGAATTATTGTTGATAAAATGGATGCAGTTAAGACAAAACGAACTAAAAAAAATAAATGTTGATCTTAAAGTTGCAAAACTGCCCCTGATTACGATAAGATAAATAACTAATTCTCTTTCTTACAATCCTCCAGGAAATCCTTTATCCCGGCAACGATCTTATCCGCAACCTGCTGCTGAAACCCTTCATCCAGTATCTTCATCTCGTCTTCGGGATTGCTGAGGAAAAGCATTTCTACCAGGGCGCTGGGATATTCAATGGGGCTATTGAGCATAAAATTAAATGAACCCGTATTGCCATATTCTTTTAATCCCAGTTCCAACATGCGTTTATAAATTGCATGGCTTAAATTCCTGAACCCAACATAACGGTAATAGGTACTCGTGCCTGTAACATTTATCGGATCGGCCGAAGAATTCAGGTGTACACTCACCAACAGGTCAGGCAGACTATCACGATAAAATAAAATTCGGTCCTTATTATCAACAAATTTTTCGGTGGTTCTTGTCATGATGACCTTTGCACCCAATTGTTGCAATGTTCTTTGAAGTTTTAACGAAACAGAAAGCGTCATTGCTTTTTCTGAAGAGCCCGTTGGTCCGCCAGCACCGGTATTGCTGCCACCGTGGCCCGCATCAACGGCGATCGTCAAATTTTTAATTGACAGGTCTTCTGGCTGGCGTTTTACTTTAATAACCAGGGTATTTCCTTTATAATAGACCTGGTGGCCCCAGTGCTGATGATGTTTTAATTCGATGGTGATCCTGAAAACCTCATCTTCTACCTGTTCATAGAATACATTTTTTATTTCTTTTACATTTTCTAATTGTGTCAGCCAGTTGGTGTTATTGGTAGCGCCAAAAACATCTACGACGATCTTTGAAGGGTCGGTCAATTGAAACGACTGATAGGGTAATTTTGCAAACAAGCCCACTGTTACATAATCATATAAAGAATCTCCATAAACCCTCCAGTTATCCGTGAGTGATTCGGGTGTAAAATATCCCCTGGGTAAAAATTCTACCAGGTCATCATCAATATATGCAGTACGGTATTTTGATAATTGTATTTTGTATCTGCTGCCAACCTTACCAATTACATGTAACCGTACCATTGAATCCAGGTAACCGATCTTTGCTCCGCCCAGCCTGTCATCTCCAAGTCCAAATAATAAATGCGCCAACCTTCCTTTGGTTACAGCTATATTTGGTGCCATTGGGCCAAACATTGAAACCCAGTATTTACTTTCTTTGGTAATTGTTTTTCCTTCCTTATCCGTGATCGTGATTGGAATTTTTGAAACCAAAAAACTATCCGTTTCCCTTACCGTGTATTCGCCCTGGTAAATACCCGGCATGGTGTTGGTTTTTGTTACAGGTATTTCATAAAGGGAGATGTTTTTCCATGCTATTACGCTGCAACCCGTTAATGCTTTTACTTTTATTTTTATTTTATCGCCCGCCTGTACAAATAAATTCCCTTCGGGAAATGTTTCAATACTGGCAAAGTCGAGTGTCTTAACTGTATCCGGTGGTAATGGCAGTGAGTAAGTATAAGCGATTTTTTTATTGACAGATCTTCCGGGTGTAGCAAATGCGATCATGTTAAAAGAACTGTCCCCCGGTTTTAAATTCAATTCATACGCAAATGCGCCGGTAGGATAAACCTTTACTGATTGGCCATTTATAGTAAGGCTGCAATTTTTACAAGTAGCCCCGGTAATGAATTGCTTCGATACTTTTACGCTATTCTTTTCTTTTGCAGGCTCCTGTAAATGAATGAACGGGTTATCAGCATTTTGTGAAAAAGCTTTACTCGTAATAAAAATGGCAGCCGTTAAAATTATTTTTTTCATATACTTCAATAATTCGTCCTCACAATAAAATTATTACATTTATTCCATCAATAATTTTTTATCGGCCAGCAGTTCAGTTTTTCATTAAATTGCGTAGCCGTATATTTGAGCCCTAAACCTGATCAGGCAACATTCTTATGACGCATTTCCAAAAAAGGATAATATTGTTGTTTACCTGGAGCCTGCTCGCTTTCGATCTTTTTGCCCAACCTGCCATATCATATACACCCATTGCGAATGATTCTTTACAGTTGCTTACCATTAAGAATGCTGTTCACCAGCGCTACCTCAAAGACAGCGCATCCATAACAGGTGAAAATAAAAAATACATTATCAAAGAATACCGGGGAAGGTATGAGTTTATCAATGATATGTTCACTCAAAAAGAATTGATGGCTTCTGCCGAAACAGATAACTATTTAAGTTCTCTGGTAAATGAGATATTTAAGGGCAACCCTGAGTTGAAACAATTGGGGACCCATTTCCATTTTTCGCGGGTATATTGGCCCAATGCATCCAGTACAGGAGAAGGCACCATTATATTTAATATTGGATTGTTCTCAAAACTGGACAATGAAAGCCAGGTGGCCTTTGTATTATGTCATGAGCTGGCACATCTTTACCTCGATCACATGAACAAAACAATTCTTCAATACGTGAGTACCCTTTATTCAGATGAAGTTCAGCAGGAGCTAAAAGACATTAAAAGATCGCAGTACGAAAAAAACAAACAGCTGGATAATATGGCTAAGGGGCTTGTTTTTAAAAGCCGGCGGCATGGCAGGCAACATGAAAGCGAAGCCGATTCGATGGGGTTGGTTTTTTTGCAGCACACTTCATTTAATGTAAAAGAAGCGCTTACCAGCCTCGCTTTATTGGATGATATTGATAAGGATAAGTATGAGCCGGTAGCAGGCTTGAAACGATACCTTAATTTTCCGGAATATCCTTTCCAGGAAAAATGGATAAAAAAGGAGGAGGCTTTTTTTGGAGGAGTAGCAGATACTAAATTAACCAGCAAAGAAGAAGACTCATTAAAAACGCATCCCGATTGTAAGGCCAGGATCGTAAAGCTATCTCCCTCCGTCGAAAAATTAAGATCAAATCCCGGAAATAATTTCGTGGTAAGTGAAGCAAAGTTCAATGAACTGAAAGAACGTTTCAAATTCGAGATCATCGAGTTTTGCTTTGTCTCCCGGCGCATTTCTCATTGCCTTTATTATGCAATGGAACTCTTTGAAACACACCCTGGCAATGCTTACCTTGTGACAATGATTGGCAAATGTTTGACAAGCCTTTATGAAAATCAGAAAAAACACACCCTTAACCAGGTGGCTGACCTGCCTTCACCTTATGCCGATAAAAATTATAATACTTTGCTGGAGTTTATTCAAAAGATCAGTCTTCGTGATATTGCGGCATTCAGTTACTATTTCTTGAAACAGTATGAGAACAAACTGTCTGCCGATAAAAATTTTATTGCTGCATTTGAGCAAAGTAAAATTAATTTTCAAACCCACTAATTAAATCATTTTTAAAAC
>JANYIM010000120.1 GCA_025362055.1 Bacteroidota bacterium | reverse complement strand
ATGAAAATGTAAACCTGTTTTATTTTGTAAGCTCTATATCAGCTTATGCTCATAGGCAAATTTCACAAGGCCGATCACACTTGAAGTATTTGTCTTCCGGAAAATATTTTTGCGGTGCGTTTCTACGGTGCGCTCACTGAGGAATAAAGTTTCGGCGATCTGTTTATTGGTAAATTCTTTTTCAATAAGCCGGATGATCTCAATTTCCCTGTTGGTAAGGTGCGCTTCTTCATTTGTTTTTTTGAGCTCGCTGGCCTTCAGCATTTCCTGCAATACTTCCTCACTGAAATAAATACCTCCTGCCGAGATCTTTTCAAGCGCTTTGATGAGTTCCTGTTTCCCTATATTTTTTAATACGTAACCCGAAATATCAGAATCATCGATCATCTGGTTCACCAGGTCGCCCTGGCCACTCATGGAAAGAGCCAGGATCTTGATCTCCGGAAATCTTTGATGTACTATTTTGGACAATTCTGCACCGTTCATTCCCGGCATCATCACATCGGTCAATAAAATGTTGATGGGTATTTTTTCAAGCAGGCCGGGCATTTGCAGTGATTGCGTGCATTCAATGACAACTTTAAACCGGTCGTGCCCGTGTAATAAGGATTTTAACCCGTCAATCACGATCTGGTGATCGTCAACTATTCCTAAATATATTGTTCCGTTTTTCATCGCTTATTCCTGTCGTTTTTTATATGGTATCCTCAAATTAATAAAAATATCTCACTATGTGAGCGGAACATGAATTGCGACAAGGGTGCCTTTTCCAGGGCTGCTGTCAAATTCAACGGTTCCTTTCAGGAAAGTGATCCTGGAGATGATGTTTTTCAAGCCGATGCCTTCAAATTTTTCTTTGTCTGAGGTATCAAAGCCATTGCCGTTATCTTCTATCGTTGCAGCGATCCCGTCGGTGTCTTTGATGAGGGAGATGTCTAATGCATTTGCGCCCGAATGTTTGATCACATTGTTGACACATTCCTGGATCACGCGGTATAGTACGGTTTCAACATTACTGTCGAGCCTTTCCTGTAATCCTGCTGCATGCAAGGTGATCTTTATGATCCTGTTGTCGATTTTATCAATGAATTCCCTTACTGCATTGGCCAGCCCACTTTTCAAAAGAGCGTTGGGCATCATCTGGTGACTGACACTTCTTATTTCCCGGCAACTTTCGTCTACCAGTTCCAATATTTTTTCAAAAGCCAGCTTTTGTGATACATCTTTAAAGGGGATCTCATTTTCAAATGCCGATAAATTCATTTTAGCTGCACTCATCATTTGCCCCACGCCGTCATGCAAGTCGGCAGCTATGCGTTTCCGTTCATTCTCTTCAGCAGAAATGACAGACCTGGTGGCCATCTCCTGTTGTTTCATGATCGCAGCCTGTAACTTCATCTCCTGTTGTATCCTGCGTTTCCTGTAAAATGAGATGCCTGATAGAACCAACAACGCCACAACAGCGGTAAGCCCCCACAGCAAATAATTTTTTTGTGTGATCTCTGCTTTTTGTACAGCCAACAGCTGCTCTTTTTTTTCTGCCTGGTATTTAGCATTCAGTTGTTCTATCTGTTTCATCTTTTCACCGGCAAAAAGCGAATCTTTAAGTGCAATGTGTTTTTTATAATACTCCAGCGAAAGAAGGGGGTCTCCTTTTTTTTCTGCTATAACAGATAATTCTTTATAATTTTCGAGCAGGAGATCCGGGAATTTCATTTTTACGGCAATATCATTACTCAGTTGGTATTGTTCTACGGCCTTATCAAGGCGATTTTGCTGGGTGTACATAAATCCAAGATCGGCCAGGTTAAAAGCGATGGAAAATGTGTCTTTCAGTTGCCTGCGCAGGTCAAGTGATTGCATTAAGTACTTCTCTGCTTCCGGAAAATTGCCTTCCTGCGTGTACACGCCACCGATAAAATTGAGGCTATATGCTTTACCTACTATGTCATTCATTTTTTCACGAATGGTAAGGGAACTCTTATACCGCCGGATGGCTTCTTCATAATCACCCTTGTATTCAAACACTACACCCGATTCATTTAGTATGGTAGCCATGCCATCCTCACTACCGATGCTTTTGTAAATGGCATAGGCTTCATCGTACATCTGTAATGACCGCCCGAGGTCTTTAGTTTTCCTGTATAGTTTACCCAGTTCATTTAATACTGCAGCCCTTTCAACGGGGTCTTTGTCTTTTTTTAATACGTCAAGGGCCTTGTAATAATAAGAAGCCGCACTGTCAAAATTTCCCTTAAAATAATAAGAGATACCGATCGTTTTTTGGAATTTACCCAGTGAAGGAAGATCGCCCAGTTTTTGTGCCAGGGCAGCCCCTGAACCGGAGACCAATAAGCATTCCTCAAAATCCTTAAAATTTACAGCGGCTGAAAGGGCGAGATATGCCTTTATTTTTTCGGGGCCGGGAGCGTTGCTGTTAATGACGTTCCGAAGGCTGTCAAGGGTTTGTTGTTGTGCAAGCGTAACGGATACCGCCAGGACCAGGAAATAAAAGGTTAAACTACTTTTTAATAAGCGCATCTGTTATTCCGGTTATTACAGGCCTAATACATCCTGCATACTGAAAATACCTTTTTTATTATGAATGAATGCTGCAGCTAAAACGGCACCCAGTGCAAACCCTTGCCGGTTATGTGCGGTATGTATGATCTCAATGTCATCTATGGCTGAACTGTATTTTACGGAATGGGTGCCCGGAGCCGGATCAATGCGTTTACTCGTGATCGTAAGGTTCTCGTTATCTTGCGAAACCTGGTTCATCCATTTTGTTTTACGGTGAACTTCCTGCAGCACCTGTTCGGCCAGGGTAATGGCGGTTCCGCTGGGAGCATC
>JANYIM010000101.1 GCA_025362055.1 Bacteroidota bacterium | reverse complement strand
CAAAGATAGTAATTATTTTGAAAGTTGCAAACTTTCAACTAAATATTTTTATACAAACTCAATATCCCCTGCTTTGTATATCAAATCAAATCCATCAAACTTGTATTTATCTAGTAATACGCCATTCTCAACCCAATCTGTTTTAACCCAGTATTTAGCCCGTTCTAGGCTCTTTTCTTTAATCATTAACACCATCCTAGTGTTATGAAGGCTCCTAACTGGTTCTCTTAGATTAAATACTTTGCCTGTCTGCCTTGTGTATTCTGTGTTTATCTCCCTCAACTTCGCAGCACACCCAATAAGGTCAAATATCTTTATTACTTGAACTTTTATATTGCTGCTATTGTTGAATGAAACTGGCTCTTTAATATTAGAAGGAATTATCTCTAGTGTAGTTATTTGATTAGAGGTTAGATATTGCCCTGCCTTAACCTTTGCTATTACTCTATCAACCTGCATTATTTGTTCATGCAAATTATCCCTTTCCATGCTCAATGCTTTTAGCATTACCTCAAAGTCTTCCATTGCCTAGTATTTAGTTGTAAAGTTCCAACTAATAACACAATACACACAATATAATTCATTGAGTTAAGGGGTGTTAAGGGCTATTTGTTCTCTGACTACATAATAACCGGCTGCTTCTACTTTCCCTTTCCCCATCCAAACCAATCATTGCCATTTGCATACAACATCAGTGCCAGCAGTATGATCATACCAACTATCTGTGCGTACTCGAGGAATTTTTCGTTGGGTTTGCGGCCGGTGATCATTTCGCCTAAGGTAAACAGCACATGGCCGCCATCCAATGCCGGTATGGGCAACAGGTTCATGAAAGCCAGTATGATGGAGAAGAATGCAGTGATGGTCCAGAAATGTTCCCAATCCCAATGGTCTCCTGCAAATACAGAACCCATGGCTTTAAAACCACCAACACCCTTATAGGCGCCGGTACTGGGCGTCAATATCTTTTTAAACTGGTCGATATAAAATTTTAACTCACTGCCTGCCCTTGCAACACCGGCAGGGAAAGCTTCGAGGAACCCATATTTTTTCAGCTGGTATTTTATCACTCCCACACTATCCATCTGCTCCAGCGTTTGTATGCCATTGAAACCGATGGTGGCGTCTTTCTTTATGGCCATTGCCAGGTTCACCATTTCATTATTTCGATTAACCGTAACAGTTACATTCCTTCCCTTTTTAGGCTCCAATGCATTTTTCAGCATGTCCATATAGTCAGTGGTAACACTGTCAACAGCCATGATCCTGTCCCCTTTTCTTAATCCCGCCTTATATGCTGCAGAAGTATCCGGTACATTTATAACGAGTATGGGTATCCTTGGACTGATAAGGGGCCCGTCGGCCATTTTCTTTTTTTCTACCAGTTTACCGATCAGGTCAACCGGCATGGTCAGTTCTTTTGGCGTGCCATCTCTTTCAATGCTCACTGTTTTATCAACGATCAGTAATTTCTTTAAGATATCGGTATATTCAGGAACGGGGTTACCATCCACCGCCAGTATCTTATCGCCGTTCTTAAAGCCCAGTTCATTGAATAAGGAATCATTGAAGGTGATGCCATATTTCAGGGAGGCTGTTGGAACTTTCTTTTCACCCCAAACCATCAATATCATGGCATAGATCAAAAAGGCAAGGAGTACATTCACTGTTACACCGCCCAATAAGATGATCAATCGTTGCCAGCCCGGCTTACTGCGGAACTCCCAAGGCTGTGGCGGTTGTTTGATCTGGTCTTTGTCCATACTTTCATCCACCATGCCTGCAATTTTGCAGTAACCTCCCAAAGGAAGCCAGCCGATACCATACTCTGTATCCCCGATCTTCTTTTTTACCAATGAAAACCCCGGATCAAAGAATAAGTAGAATTTATCGACACGGCATTTGAACCACCTTGCAGTAATATAATGGCCAAATTCATGGAGCAGGACAAGGATCGATAATGATAAAAGTAACTGCGCTACTTTTAAGCCTACACTAGACCAATTTATTGCTAATAATGTTATACTCATTTATTCAACCCACTTGCAAGTGGAATTTATTTTAAAATTGTTACTAATTTAATGTATCGCCCTATTAAGTATTTATTCATATAAAAAAATCATTGTTTATTCTTGTTCCTTTTTGCTTGCCCAAAAAGGAACCAAAAAGGGCCCCGCCATCGATTACAGCCCGATGGCGGATAGTTCCCTGATCTACCTTTTGTACTACTGTAGTGCCCAGCATCAGTTCCCTGAATAAAGACCCTGATCATTTCAGGCTCTTTTAAATAATACAATAGTGATTTATTTGAAAAAAAACCAATTTAAATACTGACTTGTCCTAGTTTCTCCTTTAGGGAACAGGGGATTATAGGTTGATCAGCGAAGCCGCAAAATTACGGGCTTCACCGTCGCTTTCAAAATATTCCTCTAAAGTGGGTTTTTCAATAAAGGCAACATTTTGCAGGGTCTTTTCTACAATGGCGGTCATGTCGAGGAAGCCGATACGGTTACGCAGAAAGGCCCACACTGCGATCTCATTGGCGGCATTTAACACACAGGGCATGTTACCGGCCTTATATAGCGCCTCGGTTGCGAGAGCAAGATTTCTGAAAGTTTTAACATCCGGTTCATCAAAAGCGAGGGTAGGGAAACGCTTGAACTCGAGGCGGGGAAAACTTGTTTTGATACGCTGCGGAAATGCCATTGCATATTGTATGGGCAATTTCATGTCGGGCAATCCCATTTGTGCTTTTATGCTCCCGTCCTCGAACTGCACCATACTATGAATGATGCTTTGCGGATGTATCACCACCTGTATCTGTTCGGGCTTTAAATTAAACAGCCATTTTGCTTCGATCACTTCCAACCCCTTATTCATCAATGTCGATGAATCAATAGTCACTTTAGGACCCATTTTCCATGTCGGATGGTTTAAAGCCTGTTCCAAAGTTACCTGTTCCAACTGCTCGTGCGAAAAAGCACGAAAAGGGCCTCCGGAGGCCGTCAGAATAATCCTTTTAACTCCCCTTCTATCCTCACCATTCAGACATTGAAAAATAGCGCTGTGCTCGCTATCAATAGGCAGTAACTTTACT